>JAFYPD010000069.1 GCA_017547685.1 Peptococcaceae bacterium | reverse complement strand
GACCGGAGATTTGCTAGCCTCTTCCTTCAGATTCCACCTCTCGATGGACACCCTTGAGGTTCACTATTACCTTCCCGCTGCCGGGCGGTTTCGGGACTTTCACCCTTTAGACTACTCACATGCCGAGCGCACCACAAAAAAGAGCCATCCCTCTCTGAACAGAGAAGAACGGCTCTTCGGAATATTTGTATTATTCACACTGTAATGCGGTGATGGCAATCATATCCACTACATCCTGCACGCTGCAGCCGCGGGATAAATCGTTCACCGGTTTTGCCATTCCCTGCAGGATTGGCCCGATTGCGGTTGCGCCAGCGAAACGCTGTACCAGCTTATAGCCGATATTGCCGGCCTGTAAATCAGGGAATACCAGTACATTGGCATGACCTGCCACATCGCTGCCAGGGGCTTTTTTGGCCGCCACCGACGGCACCACCGCTGCATCCAGCTGCAGTTCGCCGTCCACTTTCAGGTCAGGCTGTTTTTCTTTTACAATGGCCAGTGCTTCTGTTACTTTATCTACATTCTCATGTTTTGCAGAACCTTTTGTAGAGAAGGACAACATAGCCACATCAGCTTCGCCGCCAATCAGGCTGCGTTTTGTTTCCGCACAGCTGATGGTGATATCGGCCAGCTGCTGGCTGTCCGGATTTGGATTTACCGCGCAGTCACCAAAAATGAATACGCCGTTGTCGCCATAGGCGGCATCGGGCAGAATCATCACGAATGCACCGGATACGGTTTTGATGCCCGGTTTTGTTTTTACGGTCTGCAGTGCGGCACGCAGTACATCACCGGTGGTGTTGTCGGCACCGGCCAGTAACCCGTCGGCCATGCCTTTCATCAGCATCAGATTGCCGAAATACAGCGGATTGCGAACCGTCTGTGCGGCTTTTTCCGGTGTCATGCCTTTGTTTTTGCGCAGCTCGTAGAATAATTCTGCGAATGCATCCAGATGTTCACTGCTTGCAATATCCACAATTTCCACGCCGTCCAGCGCGATGCCTTCCTGTGCGGCAATATTGCGAATTTCTTCCGCATCGCCTAACAGAACCGGTGCGGCAAGACCTTCGGCAGCGGCAATGACTGCCCCTTTTAATGTGCGGATTTCATTGCCCTCCGGCAGTACAATTCTGCGTCTGTTTGCTTTCGCTTTTTCTTTAAATCCTGCTAATAAATCCATGTTGCGCCTCCTTGCTGTCTGGTTCAGACATAAGATGTGTTTTTCCTCTGATTAGTTGTTGCCGAATGCAGCAGCTACAGTATCTTTTGCGATTGCCAGTTCTTCGTTGGTTGGTACAATCCATACCTGAACAGGAGCGCCTTCTGCGCTGATGTTTACTTCCTGGCCGCGTACGTTGTTTTTCTCGGTGTCAATTTTGATGCCCAGATAATCCATATCTGCACAGATATCTTCACGCACGTCCGGACCGTTTTCACCGATACCGGCGGTAAATACGATAGCATCTACCCCGTTCATGGCTGCAACGTAGGAACCGATGTATTTTTTCACGCGGTAGATGAAAATATCTCTTGCCAGTTTTGCATCAGCATTGCCGGCAGCGATTGCTTCATCCAGTTCACGGAAGTCGCTGGATACGCCGGATACGCCCATCAGACCGGATTCTTTGTTCAGCATCTGGTCCATGCGGTCTGGTGTGAAACCTTCGTGTTTCATCAGGTACAGAACTGCTGTTGCATCGATGTCACCGCAGCGGGTACCCATCAGCATCCCTTCATGTGGTGTGAAGCCCATGGAGGTATCAATTACTTTGCCGTTTTTCACAGCAGTGATACTGGAACCGTTGCCTAAATGGCAGGTGATGATTTTTAATTCTTCGATTGGTTTGCCCATCAGTTCTGCTACACGGTGGGATACATATCTGTGGGATGTGCCGTGTGCACCGTAACGACGGATTTTATGTTTTGCCGCATATTCTTTTGGCAGACCATAGGTATAAGCCACCGGGCTCATGGTCTGATGAAATGCGGTATCGAATACTACTACCTGTGGTTTGCCAGGCATTACTTTTGTGCAGGCATCAATGCCTTTCAGATGTGCCGGGTTGTGCAGCGGAGCCATTGCGCCGTATTCTTCAATTTTTGCGCGTACAGCGTCGTCCACCAGTACAGCTTTGCTGAAGGTGTCGCCGCCCTGCACGATACGATGACCGATTGCATCGATGTCGTCCAGAGAGTTCAGACCGGCTTCTTTGGTTTCCAGCAGACCGTTCAGCACCAGTTCCACTGCTACTTCATGGTTTGGAATTTCCAGCTCGGTTTTGTTTTTCAAACCGCCTGCTTTAATGGTGAAAATACCGGATGGCAGACCGATTTTTTCTACCTGCCCCTGTGCCATTACAGATTCGTTGTCCATGTTCAGCAGCTGGAATTTTAAAGAAGAGCTGCCGCTGTTGATTACTAAAATAATCATTGTTTTGTTCATCCTCCAGTTTATTTTTCTGCCACCCGGCAGATGATTCTTATTTGTGATTCCTGTTCAGTTATCCAAAAATCTTATGTCTTCACACAACTTTTATTATAACTTTCCTAAAATTCCTTGTCAACCACAGGAAGGGCGCCCAGCACATTTTGATATATCAATTTGTCTTCATCCTTAAACACGTTGAATATAATTTGTTGCACAGAGGTATCCTGTTGCAGAAACTCCAGCGCTGTGCGAACCGCAATCCTGGCCGCTGGTTCCTGCGGAAACCCGAACACACCGGTAGAAATACAGCAGAATGCCACCGATTTCAGCCCATGCATTGCCGCCAGTTCCAGACAGTTCTGATACGATGCCTGCAGTAACCGGCAGTGTTCCTCTGTCAGCTTCCCATGCACAATGGGCCCCACTGTGTGCAGCACATATCTGCCCGGCAGATTGTAGGCCGGCGTGATTTTCGCCTGCCCGGCCGGTTCATCATAGCCCTGCGCTTTCATCAGTGCTGCGCAGTCACGGCGCAGCTGTACACCGCTCATGGTGTGAATGATATTATCAATGCAGTTGTGGTTTGGCTGCCAGCATCCCAGCAGTTTACTGTTGGCCGCATTCACAATGGCATCAGCGTTCAGCCGGGTGATATCCCCCTGCCACAGGTAAAGCTGCGGATGGCTGGCAATCGGCTGCATACCGGCCACATCCACAATGCCCTTTTCTCTGGTCATCTCCTGCAGAAACGCATCCTGCACGGCCAGAAATTCGTCACTGCAGGGCTGCGGCGGGCGAATATTCAGCAGCGCGCGCAGCAGGGCAAAGGTATTGCCGTACTGACGCTGCAGCCATGCACCGTCCTCTGGATTTTCCTGCATCAGTGTATCAATCAGATAGTCCAGCCTCTGCTTCTGATTCATGTTCCCAGCTCCTTCTGTTTTGCCGCGTCCTCTGCCGCTGCAGTTTCCGACACCTGTTTTTTCTGCTGCGGTTTCTGCTGTCGGCGCTGCTGTTCCTCTTTCTGCAGCAGATACCGTTTCTGATATTTCAGCCGGGCATAATCGCTGATTTTTTTACAATAAACCACATTGGACGGCCCGCCGATCACGCCAATCAGAGGCAGCCCCTGCAGGAATTTGATGCAGAGCATATCGGCCGCAAAGCTGTCGGACGTCCGGCGCATCTGCTGGTCTAAATCATAGCCGATTGGTTCATTCTGCGTGTAAAACCGAATCAGCTTATCCACCTGCCGGTTGCAATCCTCTTTCTGCTCTTCCGATGCCAGCGCTGCTTCCAGCAGTTTCAGAATAAAATACTGCTCGTCTTCTTCCCGGTAGTCGTAACCATAGCTCAGCGAAATTTCGTACACGCTTTTCAGCACCACACCAATGAACACCGGAATATCCGGCAGGCCGATGCCCAAAAGGCCAAGGCCGCTTCCCTCCACCGCAGTGATACCCAGATTGCGCAGATGATTCTGCCCCGCCAGTTTATTTAAGCCTTTCAGACTTTTCTTTTTGTCAATCAAATCAAAAGACTGGTCGTACACGCGGTGATGAATGGCAAGTTCGTCTCTATCGTAGGTTTTCTCAATAATGACATTGCCTTTTTCAAACACCGTTTTAAACCCGATATAAAAGGCCTGCTGCAGTTTTTCGTATAACCCGTCCGGAATTTTATCTTCTACTTTGTCAGTGATGGTTTCCAGCAGCCCGCCGCCTGCTTTCTGCAGCAGTTTTTGTTCCTTCTGCTGAATTTTTTTCAGATTTTTTCGAATCACTTTATCCATAAACGTTCGCTCCTCTCTACACCAGTGCCCACTGGGCAAAGCATAACAGCAACAGCAGCAGTACCGCATTCAACAGCAGAAACAGTTTCATATACTGCTTCTGATCTGCCGCCGGATATTTGCAATAGGCCTTATAACTGATTAAACTTGCCAGACTGGCCACCGGAGTACCTAAACCGCCAATGTCACAGCCGAGCAGAAGCAGCCGTCCCTGTTCCGTAAAGCCGGACAGCAGAACCGCCGCCGGCACATTGCTGATAACCTGGCTGCACAGCGCAGCCACCCACAATTCTCTCCCCTGCATCATCTGGCCCAGCGTTTCCTGAATCCAGGTTATCTGGCCCATGTTTCCGGTGAACACAAAAAAGCAGAGAAAGGTGGCCAGAAGGCTGTAATCCACCTTGCGCAGCATCAGGCGATTCACCATCAGGTATACAATCGTCACAACAACAAAGGTAACCGGCCACGGCACCAGCCGGAACACCGTGCCTAAACAGCACAGAAACATAGCAGCGGACACCAGCAGCATAGAGCGCTGCATACGCGGGTGATAATCGGTTTTGTGCTGTTCCAGAGGCCGGGCTGGAATCAGCATACACAGACCAATCAGCAGCACAAGGCTCACTGCCGTTACCGGAAAGGTAGCAGAGAAAAATTCCCCCGCCCCCATCTCGTACCGGGCATACAGATACAGATTCTGCGGATTGCCCACCGGCGTCAGCATACTGCCCAGATTGGCCGCAATGGTCTGCAGTACAATCACGTAGGGCATCAGTTTCTGCTGTTCGGTCGTGGACAAAATCAGAATGGCAAAGGGTACAAAGGTAATCAGCGCCACATCATTGGTGACCGCCATCGAGCTGAAAAAGCACAGCGCCACCAGCACCATACTGATTTCACGGGCATTTCCCGCCTTGCTGCACAGCCAGCTGGATACCCGGTCAAACACACCGGATTCCTGAAACCCGGCCACCACCGTCATTAAACAGAACAGCAGCGCCAGCACCTGCCAGTCAAAATAGGCAAGATAGTCCGCCGAAACCGGCACAAAAAACATACTGACCAGCGCAGCAAAGGCCGCAATCACCAGTACCAGTTCGTTCTTCACAAAAGCTTTTATTTTATTGGTATTCATCGTTCTCATTCACCTGTATTATTGAATTCTACAGATTATTATAGGCATCTTATGGTAAGATTTCAACGATTCTTGTCACTTTTCCTGTATTGCATGCGTTGTGTCAGTTTCTCTTAACATTGTGGTGCAAGAAAGCGCCCGATTTTGCCGATACGATTCAGCTGGGACACGATGATTGTCAAGCTGTTCACTATGGTCCGTCAGGCAGTCTGGGGATTTACATTATGTAAATTCGTGATTTTCAAAAATGCATAAACAAAGCCACAACAGCGAAAATAAAATAGAAAAGCAAAAAAGCGTTCATCCCGTGAAGGATAAACGCTTTTTCTAATAGTGCCGAAAGCGGGAGTCGAACCCGCACGCTTTTGACGGCGGCGGATTTTGAGTCCGCTGCGTCTGCCAATTCCGCCATTTCGGCAAGTCAAGTATTGTTACTTAAAGTATTATAGAGAAAAGTACAGCAGTTGTCAAGTTTTTTTCCCGGCATAAAAAAACGCACCCATAGGAGGTGCGTCACGACAGAAAAAGACGGGACTCGAACCCATACCTCAGGCGCCACAACCTGTGTGATTCCATTTCACCACAGTTTCTCTTCGGATTAGTTATATTATAGCAACTATCCTGCCGATGGGCAAGTATTTTTGAAAAAAATTTCACTTTACTTTTGCAATTCTTTGTAAAAATTCTTATAAATTTTTTTGGAAACGGCATCTTTCCCTGTTTTTTTCAGCTTGCCGGATAAATTTTGATTTTTCAATTGAATGTTGCCGTAAAATTTCTTATAATAATAAAGATATCATGTTTATTACGATGAAACGATATTATACAAAGAAAGCGAAGGTTTTTCACTATGAAATTAGGTATCGTCGGTTTACCAAACGTAGGTAAAAGTACACTGTTTAATGCACTGACCAAAGCCGGTGCGGAATCTGCCAACTATCCATTCTGTACCATCGACCCGAACGTGGGCGTGGTTACGGTGCCGGATGCACGTTTGACCTGGCTTGCAGAATTATACAACACAGAAAAAATCATTCCGGCTATTATCGAGTTCGTTGATATCGCCGGTCTGGTGCGCGGTGCGAGCAAAGGCGAAGGGTTAGGCAACCAGTTCCTGTCTCACATCCGCGAAGTAGATGCCATTGTGCATGTGGTACGCTGCTTTGAAGACAGCAACGTTGTTCACGTGGAAGGTTCTGTTGACCCGATTCGCGACATTGAAACCATCAATCTGGAACTGATTTTCTCCGACCTGGACGTACTGGAACGCCGTCTGCTGAAAGCGCAGAAAGGCCAGAAAAGCGGTGACAAAGCACTGATTGCAGAAGCGAAACTGCTGGAACGCTTAAAAGTACATCTGGAAGACGGTCAGGTGGCCCGTCGTTTTGAAGTGGACAACGAGGAAGAAGAAGCCATTCTGAGAGATATGAATCTGCTCACCTACAAAAAAGTTATTTATGCAGCCAACGTAAAAGAAGAGGACCTGGCTGCCGGTAACGACTATGTGGGACAGGTACAGGCATTTGCCGCTGAAGAAGGCAGCGAAGCATTTATTGTATGTGCACAGATTGAACAGGAAATCGCTGAACTGGATGACGAAGAAAAACTGATGTTTCTGGAAGACCTGGGTATCAGCCAGTCCGGCCTGGACCGTCTGATAGCGGCAAGCTACAAGCTGCTGGGCTTAATCAGCTACCTGACGGCCGGTCCAAAAGAGGTACGTGCCTGGACTATCATCAACGGCACCAAAGCACCTGGCGCAGCCGGTAAAATCCACTCCGACTTTGAACGCGGCTTTATCCGTGCCGAAGTGGTGGCTTACGATGATTTATATGCATCCGGCACTTACACCGCAGCCAAAGAAAAAGGTCTGGTTCGTGTAGAAGGGAAAGAGTATGTGGTGAAGGATGGGGACATTATGCTGTTCCGCTTCAACGTATAATACGGACATATCCTTTTTATGCATAGCTGCATTATTTTTGATTTCCTTGCTTTACACACGTATAGTACGCGGCGCTTCACAACTTTAAAACCGCCTTGCTCTGTGTAAAAGATGCTGCGTCCTTAGAACAGTACATGTCTTTTATTAAATTTATAACATCAGGAGAGTTGTCGTTCTGGCAGCTCTCTTTTCTTTTTCTCTTTTTTATTTTTTGTATGGTAATTCGCCACGGCAAATACGAAATGCATTGAACAATAAAAGCAAAATTACACACACGATGCCAAATGTTATCTGCTCCATTTTTATACACCTTTTATTTATTACGGCTTCTGTAAAGACCAACCGCCATAAAAATAACCAGTCCCCACATAATCGCCATAGCAGTAAAATCCATCTGCAAAATCAATCAAAAACAGCGTACCGCCGAAGCGATACGCTGTGAGATGGCTGTTTAAGAACGGAAATTAGTTCTGGGAAGCCAGGTAGTGATACATTTCATCTAACATTTCGTCAGTGATGTATACCGGGTTGTTACGCAGGTTTGGATGAACGCTGATGCGGCACAGGTCGCCGATCTGTTCTTCGGTCAGGTTCAGGTCTTTCAGACCGTTTCTCAGACCCAGTCTTGCTTTCAGATCATGGATAGCGTCAGCCATGTCGTTCATATCTTTGAAGCCTAATTTCTGAGCAAATTCGTTTACACGAGGGCCAGCTTCCGGATCATTTGCATTGATGTGTGCAAAGTAGTCCAGAGTGATACCGCAAGCTTCGCCGTGTGGAATACCATGAATGTTGGTTAACGGGAAGGAACATGCATGGGAACCGGTGGTCAGAGGAATGGTAAATGCCAGACCAGCCATTACGGATGCTTCAGCCATTTTTTCTCTAGCTTCTACATCGTTAGGATTCTGGTATGCGCGTTCCAGATATTTGAATACTAAGTGACAAGCTTCCAGAGCTACTGCGTCACAGATTGGCTGATGGTTTTTGCTCCAGAAACCTTCAACAGCGTGGCACAGTACGTCGATACCGCAGCCTGCAGTTACTTTTGGAGGGCAGCTGTAGGTTAATTCAGGGTCAACAACAGCCAGTGTCGGATAGAAGTTCATGGAGTTGATTGGGCATTTTTTGCCGATTGCATGGTTAGTTACAACAGATACTTTTGTAACTTCGGAACCTGTACCGGATGTTGTTGGTACAGCAATCAGCGGCAGATGTTCTGGCGGCAGAGCAACACCGGTACCATGGTATACGGAAATGGAATCGCCTGTCATGCAAACACTTGCAGCAGCTTTTGCAGCGTCCAGAGCAGAACCGCCGCCCAGTGCTACTACGAAACCATGTTTATTTTTTCTGATCAGTTCCGCACAAGCATCGATTTCTGTTACGTCCGGGTTTGGAGAAACATCACCGAAAGCAGCTGTTAAAGCACCGTTGCTGCTGTCAACGATTTTCTGAGCCAGACCGTTGGTCATGAAGAATTTGTCTGCTACTAACAGACCATTTTCTACACCCAGTTCTTTTGCGAATTCATCGATTTTGTTTACTAAGCCAGCGCCGAATCTGATTTCAACTGGCTGAATATAGTTCCAAGATGCCATGATTGTATAATCCACCTTTCGAATATTTGAAAAATAAGATACGGAATGTTCCGATTTAGTAAGACAGGCTATCTACTCATATTTATAAATAGACAGCCCGTCAGAAATTCATGGTTTTAAGTTATTTCAGATTCATTATCTGATGTAGGATAATGCAGTGCCATAGTTAGGGTCTTTTTCTAATGTTGGCAGCTGTTCGTCGATCCAGGTCAGAACTTCATCGAATTTTGGCAGAACTGCTAACAGCTGTTCTTCGGTGATGATCAGTGGAGGACAAATAGAGATTGTGTTTTCACGACCATAGGTGTGAACGTTGTATTCGTTTTCCAGTTTAGCGATAGCCTGAGCTTTCAGAGCATTTGGTTTGCCGTAGAAGTCCAGTGGTTCGCGGGTTTCTTTGTCTTTCACCAGTTCGATTGCGGAGAACAGACCGATCTGACGAACTTCGCCGATGCAAGCGTGTTTTTCTTTCATTTCGTTCAGCCAAGCGCCCAGAACTTTACCAACTTCTACTACATGGTCACAAACGTTGTTGTTCAGGTAGTAGTCAACAGCTGCGTTACCAGCTGCGCAAGCCAGTGTATGACCGGAG
>JAFYPD010000068.1 GCA_017547685.1 Peptococcaceae bacterium | reverse complement strand
TACCAGCCTGAATGTGTACGATAATCCGCGAGTGCTGCTGGATAAAATCGGCCAGGCCGGAACACTGCTGGAACAGATAGAAGCTGTGTAAGAAAGGATACGCGTTACGAAATAACTATGTATATGAAATTAACATTTGCAGATACTTGAAATTGCCTTTGGCATATGCTATACTGAAGGCACTGATAAGAAAAAGGTTCAACATATCCATGCGGTATAGCGAACAAACAAGCAAAAGAAAAAGCAGCGGTCTGGGACCCGCTGCTTTTTCTTTTGCTTTTCTTCGCTCCTCTCATACGATATGTTCTGTTGCCGCAGTTATTTGCGGTTCAGCCATCCGCTGATGCAGTTGGCGATGATACCAGCAAACACTGATAAGAAAAAGGAAATCAGATCCATGCGTCTCACCTCCCCACTGTTACCAGAATCTGGGACGGCAACAGTACCAGTATAGCACAGCGGTTCTGCAAAACCTGTCGAAATAGAAGAGCGGTACTGGAAAAATTTTAAGATTGTTTATCGGCACCTGTTTTACGGAAGGTGCTTTTTTCATGCCAGGAAAACCAGAAAAAAGTTTCGCTTATCCTGCAAAATAAACCGATATCCTGCATAAAAAAGCGATATCATGCAACAATTTGTGCTTATCCTGCAGATTTTGCAGGATATCGTTTTTGCGCCGTTTTGACATCTCTGCTATGATATTCCCTGTCAGAAAGGCCGCTGACAAAGCGAACTATCGATAGCGCAAAGCAGTCCATCCATGAACCAATCAGACAGACAGGAGCGATGCAATATGGCAGCAGCAAACAATACAAAAATCAGATTCACCACCCAGACCGATGACGGCAAAACCGGAAGCCAGACCTTTGGCGACGTGGCTGGCAGTGCCACCGATGAGAACATCTCCGCCGTGCTGGATCTTTTAAGCGGGATGCAGGTGAATAGTGTTACCGGTAAACAAAAAATTGTGACCAGCGATTTAGTGTAGGATAGAGGAGGAATTTCAATATGGCAGAGGCAGTAACAAGCAGAAGTTTAATTATGGGCTTTCAGTCCGATTTAGGAAACGATAAAAATATTACGCTGAAAAACGCGGCGGGGAATCTGGATGCGGAAACGGTGTCCACCAATATGGACACCATTATCAGCAAAGGGGTGTTCCAGTACGCCGACGGCGACCCGCTGGCCATCGCGGTAAGTGCCAAAGTGCGCACTGTAACCGACAACCAGCTGTTTTAATCATCCGTAAGGAGGGAGATCACGTGTCAAAAGAACAGATTGCGATGCTGGTTCGCACAGCCGTGCTGTTTCTGGCATTACTAAACCAGCTGCTGATGGTATTCGGCTACACCATTCTTCCCGTTTCCGAGGAAGCGCTGAGCGAGTTGCTGACGGCACTCTTCACTACAGCATCGGCGTTGTGGGTATGGTGGAACAATAAGCGTACCATCTGATAAATAACGGGTAACGTCTGCCAGATACAATTTGCCCGCCCTGGCTAAAGCCGGACAGCTGCTTGCCTGTCTAATACGGTTTGGACTGACGTCCACCGTATTTCAGACAGGACGGCGCATCTGTTCCGTTTTCATGCAGAACGTTGGCAAATGTATCTGGCTCCCGTCATGTAAATAATATCAGGCTGAGCCGTCCACAAAGCATGTAACGACATAAGCAGGGGCAGAATGTATGACACGCATTCTGCATTGAGATGGACAATACGCGCAGCTTGTGCGAATTGAGTCGGACATAGTCCGTACGAAATGCACAAGCAAGTGTTTGTCCAGAGTCACCGCAGAACAGGTCATACTTCTGCCACCGCTTCATACAAAACATGGCTGGATGGCTCTGTAACTATACATATCAACAGAAAAGGAGGAAGCATATGACACGCAATTACAATCGCAATCCGCTGCGGATATTCATCGGTGTGGGGCATGGCGGCACGGACCCGGGGGCGGTGAATCACAAACTGGGCTTGACGGAGGCGGGCATTAATCTCTCCGTTGCCCTTCTGATGCAGACCGATTTACGCAGGCACGGGGTGCAGGTAAAACTGTCCCGCAGTGTGGACGAGGAGGACCGCCTGAAAGAGGAAATTGCCGAGTGCAATGCTTATGCGCCCGACTTTGCAGTGGAGCTTCACACCAACGCAGGCGGGGGCACGGGCTTTGAGGTGTATTATCAGCTGGAGCCGTGGGAACACAGCAAACCCTCCATGGAGTTGGCCCGATTGTTTGATACCAACGTGTGCAAATATCTGGGCGCGGACACCCGCGGGTTAAAGACAGACCGCAGCCTGGGCTGGCTGAATCAGGTGCAGGCGCCCTGTATTCTGGTGGAGAATTTCTTCCTTGACGGGCCGAATGCGTTATGGTACAGCCAGCCGGAACAGCTGGAAAAACTGAGCAGAGCCTATGTGCGGTCTATTCTGGAGTATTACGGTATCGCCTATATACCGGACGGAAGTGTATCGCTGCGGTATCAGGTAGTGGGTGCGGATGACAGCGTAAAGGATTATGTCTGCCCGGCGGTGCTGGTAAACGGCAGTCACTATGTACATCTGCGCCAGATGGCAAAAAGCCTGGGGCTGGCGGTGTATTATGAGGAGGCTGCAAAAAAGATTCTGCTCTATCCGCCGGAATCTTACACCGAGAGCGGTGTGCAGAACCGGTTAGTGAAAAACAGCGAGTATACAACCGATATGGACAGGGTGATGGCAGGGCTGGATGTATTAACCAATGCCGCCGTTGAAAGCACCTAAAATCAGTACCAGGAAGCAGATCGGGCATAATACATATTTACAAAGCGGATAGTACCAGCCGCCGATTGGTTTGCTGCGGCCTTTGCTGACTTCCTTTTCCACATAGTCTTTCCCGCAGAACCAGAAGAACATGATGGCCGCCAGCCCTGCACCTAACGGGCAGATATAGATGGACAGCACATCCATCCAGCCGGATACGATGCCCTGAATACAGATGGAAACAGCAGCCCCGAACACACCGGCAGCCAGGCATGCTTTCACACGGCTGAGCCCCAGTTTCTCCTGCAGGGTTGCAATCGGTGTTTCATACAGGTTTAACAGCGATGTCATGCCTGCAAACAGCACTGCCACAAAGAAGATAATGGCAAACAGCGAACCGCCCGGCATGGTGTGGAACAGGTTCGGCAGGAAGATAAACATCAGCCCCGGGCCGCCCTGGTTCAGCCGGGTGCCGGCAGTAGCCATGGCCGGAATGATAACCAGCGCCGCCAGGCAGGCTGCCATGGTGTCGAACAGAGCCACGCGGGCTGCCGATGCAGGGATATCCTCGTTATCCGACAGATAGGAACCGTAAATGATGGTGCCGTTGCCGGCGATGGACAGGGAGAAGAACGCCTGCCCCAGCGCGTAAATCCAGGTCATCGGGTTGGCCAGTGCCGCAGGGTCTGCACGGAAGATATAGTTATAACCTTCCGCCGCACCCGGCTGGAATGCGATATAGACAGCCAGACCAATGAACAGTACAAAGAATAACGGCATCATGATTTTGTTGGCTTTTTCAATGCCTTTGCCGATGCCCAGCATCATAATGGCAATACAGATGGCCAGTGCGGCAATCTGCCAGAAATTGTTGCCGAAGGCACTTGCCATGCCGACGAATGCAGCGGAGTAACCGTCTACATCAGAGGAAGCCAGGGTGGAACCGGTGAAGGTGCCCACGGTGTATTTGAGAATCCAGCCCATCACAACGGTGTATCCGATGGCCATAGCCAGCGAACCGACGGCTGGAATCAGCCCCAGCGTTTCGCCCAGTTTGCGCATGCCTTTCCGCTCGGCAGCAGCCCCGAATGCGTTGACCGGGCCGGACCGTGCAGCGCGGCCGAATGCCATCTCCCCGATTACACCGGTGGATGCAATCAGCACAACAAAAATGAAATAGGGAATCAGGAACGAACCGCCGCCGTACAGCGACACTCTGGTGGGGAACAGCCACAGGTTGCCCATCCCTACGGCAGAACCGATGCAGGCGATGATAAAGCCGAACCGGGTTGCAAAAGAATCACGTTTTTTCATAGAAATCTCCATTCCGCCGCTGACACTTGCGGCACAAATCATCATGAGAAATGTAGTGATTGTTTTTCACACGAATCTCTTTGAACATAATAATCAATAGCTTGAATATTATAGCACCTGGACACCGGAATTGTCTATATCCTTGCATTGGATATCTTGCATTGGCAACGGGCTGCCGATAAGGTATAATGATAAAAAAGGCAACAGAGAGGGGCTGTTCGGTTGGAAAGGATTGATAAAATTATCGCATCGCAGGGGAACTATTCCCGCAGCGATGTGAAAGGGCTGATTGCAAAGCGGCGGGTGACGGTGGACGGCGAGGTGATTCAATCATCCAGCGTGAAGGCGGACCCGGAGAAAAGCCGCATCGCCATCGACGGTGCGGATATCACGGTAAAAAAACATGTGTATCTGATGCTGAACAAACCGAAAGGCTATGTGTCGGCCACCGAGGATAAAGAGCATCAGACTGTGCTGGAACTGGTGCCGGAGGAATACCAGGGGCGCGGCATGTTTCCGGCAGGCCGGCTGGATAGAGACACCACCGGGCTGATGATTATCACCGACGACGGGGTGATGGCCCACAATATTCTGGCACCGAAAAAACATGTGCAGAAAATTTATCAGGTGGAGCTGGATATCCCGGTAACGGAAGAGATGGCTGCCGGGTTCCGGGCGGGCGTGGAGCTGAACGACGGCGTGTGCAAAGAGGCAAATCTGGTCATCACCGGCGAGAAAACAGCGGAGGTAACCTTGAAAGAAGGCCGCTATCATCAGATTAAGCGTATGTTTGGCTGCTACGGGGCAAAAGTGGTGGAACTGCACCGGCTGGCCATGGGCGATTTGTATCTGCCCGATGATTTAGAGCCGGGCACCTGCCGGGAGCTGACCGGAGAAGAATTGAACCTGTTGCAGCAGATTGAATGAAGAGCAGATTTGATTTCATGAAAAGCAGATTCAAAGAAAAGCGAGGTTGAGAACTATGGAATTGAACGAAATTTATACCCATATTGACCATACACAGCTGAAACAGACAGCCGACTGGGCATCGGTGCAGAAAGTATGTGACGAAGCTATCCTGGGCGGGGCGGCATCGGTATGCATTCCGCCGTGCTATGTGAAACAGGCCGCCGATTATGTAGAGGGCAGGATGAAAATCTGTACCGTTATCGGGTTCCCGAACGGCTATCAGACCACGCTGGTGAAACTGGTGGAAACCCAGGAGGCACTGGCCAGCGGTGCAGAGGAAATTGATATGGTGATTAACCTGTGCGATGTGAAAAACGGCAGCTTTGCCCGCGTGGCCCACGAAATCAAAGCGCTGAAACAGGCCTGCGGCAATCGGGTGCTGAAGGTGATTGTGGAAACCTGCTTCCTGACCGAGGAAGAAAAAGTAAAACTGTGTCATATCGTGACCGAATCGGGCGCAGATTATATCAAAACCAGCACCGGTTTTGGCTCCGGCGGTGCCGCCGTGGAAGACGTCGCACTCTTCCGCAGAGAATGCGGCGCCGATGTGAAGATCAAAGCGGCCGGCGGCATCCGGAGTGTGGAAGATGCGGAGAAGATGATGGAGGCGGGGGCAGATCGACTGGGCAGCAGCGCTCTTTTGAGACGCTAGGCAAATTTCCGCATAACTGCGTTGTTTTTGATTTTTTTCGCCTTGCGTACCTCTAGTACGCGTCGCTCAAAAAATCAAAAGCCGCCTTGTTCTACGAAAATTTTCCGTCGCGTCTGGTGTTTTCTGTAATTTGTATTGCGTGCAGCAAGGAGGGACATTATGCGAAAATACAGCATTCAAATATCGGTTGTGATTCTGATTCTCTCTATGTGTTTCTGTGCATTTACGCAGCCAGCTGCAAAGCAGATGTTAATACAAGAGGGGTTCCGGCCGTATGAATTTACGGAACAGGATAAATCGCTTTTACGAGAGTTTGGAATTTATACTGGTTCTAATGCTATGATGTATCAGTTTCATGCGCCGGAAGAGGCTGTTGATATGCTGGTTCGCGTGTACCAGCTGGAGAATGGACGCTGGCTGATGCGGGATAAATTTGGCATTTCCATCGGCGAAGAACGGGAACCGGTTGACCGTTTAAGTGGAATGATGAGTATCCACTGTCTGAATAAGAGCGATATTGTATTTCGGATTCACTGTGCAGGGATTGCAGAATTTCCAATGACGCTGGATGAAATTGAAGACATGGAGGGTTTGAGCTGGGGCTATGATTTTCTGGATACCTGTCAGCAGATTCAGACCGGGAAAGAAATACCGATTCTGCTGTTAGCCTATAATCATGATTCCAGCCTTACCATGACAAATTTAGACAATTATTTGAACGAAATACCGGAAACAATACCAGAAGATGAGGCAGGCGATAATCTGCTGGATATTCTGGTAACCGTGACATTCAACGAATAAGAACGTGATATGTATGTCAGCTAACGATTATCCGGCAGCGCAGAAGTATAAACTCTTCTGTTTACCCGACCAGAAAGGCGTCGGGCATGCAGGACATCTCCTTGATTGTTCATCTTTGCCAAAAATAACGGTAGGCAGCTACCATTGCTGATTCGTCCGCATTAAAACGGAGCTTTTTTGTCAGACGTCCACACCGTTGCAGACAAAGTCTGTAAACGGTGGACGGATGGCAAAAATGCCCGGCTTTAGCGGGGTAAGCAAGGTAGCTGCCGTACGTATTTATCTGCCTGATAATTACATCACAATGAAATCTGCGCGAAACAGTTGCAATTTACCTGTCAACCGGGTAAGATAAGATTCAGAATGATATCAATTTGCGAGGGATCAGGATATGGACAACGGATTAACCCATTTTGACAGCCAAGGCAATGCGGTGATGGTGGATGTGAGCGAAAAGGCGGCAACCCACCGGATAGCCGTTGCCAGCGGGAAAATAAAAGTAAATCAGGCGGTATACGATGCCATTGTGCAAGGCTCTGTGAAAAAAGGCGACGTGCTGGGTGTGGCCCGGGTGGCCGGGATTATGGCAGCCAAGAAAACCCACGAGCTGATTCCCATGTGCCATCCGCTGCTGTTAACCAAATGTACCGTGGACTTTGAACTTCTGCCGGAAGACCTATCTGTAAAAGCCATTGCCACGGTAAAAGTAAACGGCCAGACCGGCGTGGAGATGGAGGCGCTGACTGCAGTCAATGTCACATTGCTGACCATCTATGATATGTGCAAAGCCATCGACAAAACCATGGAGATGGGCGAGATTCATCTGGAACAGAAATCGGGCGGCAAGAGCGGAACCTTTATCAATCCAAATGTGCAGCGGGGGTGAAAACTATGCAGGACCAGTACGGAAGAGAAATTGATTATGTGCGCATCTCCATTACCGACCGCTGCAATCTGCGATGCACCTACTGTATGCCGGAGGAAGGCATCGAAAACTATACCAGCCATACAGAGATTCTGTCTTACGAGGAAATTCTCCGCCTGGTGCGGTGTCTGGCAAAGCTGGGGATTGGCAAAATCAAGCTGACAGGCGGGGAACCGCTGGTGCGCCTGGGATGCTGTGATCTGGTGCGTCAGCTGAAAGCCATCGACGGCATCGAGCAGGTGACCATCACCACCAACGGGGTACTGCTGGAAGAACTGGCAGGCGGTTTAATCGAAGCGGGAATTGACGGTATCAATGTGAGTTTAGATACGGTGGAGCGGGATATTTTTCAGCAGATTACCCGCCGCGACTATTTTGACAGCGTGATGGCGGGCATTGAACAAGTAAAAGCACTGCGCTATCAGAATCTGAAAATCAACTGTGTACCCATTGCACAGTTCAATAAAAAAGAACTGGTCAAGCTGGCGGCACAGGCCAGGGATTATCCCATGGCGGTGCGGTTTATCGAGCTGATGCCAATCGGTCTGGCACAGGCGTATACCGCAGTCAGCAAAGAGGAAATTATGGACATGCTGACCGAAGCCTTTGGCCCGATGACACCTTATGCGGGTACGTTAGGCAACGGCCCTGCCGAATATTACTCTCTGCCTGATTTTAAAGGGCATATCGGGTTTATCGGGGCCATTCACAACAAATTCTGCGGCCAGTGCAACCGGATTCGATTAACATCGAACGGGTTTTTAAAACTGTGCCTCAACCAGAACAAAGGCGGCGATTTACTGCCGCTTATCCGGGGCAATGCCAGCGATGAAGAACTGACAGAGGTTATGCGAAATATTATTTATCAGAAACCGGCGGCCCATCATTTTTACGAGGACGACCAGCAGGATACCGACTCCCGCCAGATGTATCAGGTGGGCGGCTGACAGAGAAAGGGGCAATGTAAATGTTTCAGGCAGCCATTATTACAGCCAGCGATAAAGGCGCACAGGGCCAGCGGGAAGATGTGAGCGGCCAGGTAATCCGCGAAATTTTAGAAGCAAACGGCTATGAAATTGTGCATCAGGTGATTCTGCCCGATGACCGTAAACAGCTGGCCGATGAAATGCGCCGGCTTTGTGATGAATATACAGTGGATTTGATTTTAACCACAGGCGGCACCGGATTTTCGCCGCGGGACTGGACACCGGAAGCTACACTGGATGTGGCAGAGCGTCTGGTGCCGGGGATACCGGAAGCCATGCGGCTTGCCAGCCTGCAGATTACCAAACGGGCTATGCTGAGCCGTGCCGTGGCAGGGATTCGCAAACGGACATTGATGATCAATCTGCCGGGCAGCCCGAAAGCTGTGCGGGAAAACTTAGAGTATATCATCAACGAGCTGGAACACGGCCTGCAGATTCTGCGTGGCGAAGCCGGCGAATGCGCCAGAAAATGAATAGTGTGTACTGAACAGCCCGCCTCGCCAAAAGCGGCAACTCCATTGATTGATTATATGCTGATATACAGATGTTTATCTGTTAATATTGCATTGATAAAATCAAAGATTTACTTCACTGCCTCATTGACTGCGGCCCAGATGTTTAATCCGTTGGCACTGTCGGTCGGGATGGTGCCAAGCCGCCACAGAGATAAGCCCCGGATCCCCATCAGGCGGGCCAGTTCCGCTTTGGCAGCCACCGACTGTTCATTTTCATACCACAGGATATTCTGGGTGTTGTCGGTGGTGTCTGTGTAGCTGGCGTAAGGCACATAGCTGTAGTTCGGATAGCTGATGTCACATCCGGCGGCTAATCTTGCACTGACTGCACTGTAAGCCGGATGGTATGGTACACTGTGAATCACAGCGCCGTTCTGCAGCTTCCACTGTACCGTATCCATGGATAAGCCAAGCAGCAGTTTATCGGCAGGAATGCCGCCGTCCAGACAGGCCTGAACGGCCACATAAACCTGATTCAGCGGCGCCATCGGTGTCATGGTGTAGCCCTGCGCCATTTCTGTTTCGTTTAATGCGGCAGGGTCGTAATCGTACGCCATCAGAATCACCCGGTCTGCAATCCGGCCGATGGATGCGTAATCGTAGCCGTCATAATAAGCGGAGCCCGTCATGACCGGATGCACCGCTACATAAATCGGGCTGCTGCCGGCGGCAGTGCGCAGCTCCTGTAAAAATAACGTGAAGTTTGCTTTCTGACCGGCGCGCAGTGCTTCAAAGTCAATTACAACGCCGTGAAAGCTGGTACTCTCGCCGTTGCGCTCTGCACAGGCAGCTGTGCCGGCAATCTGCTGTGCCGCTTCCCTGCGCAGCGCGGCATCGGATAAAATCTGACTCAGCAGGCCGCTGTTATCATCGGCATAAACAGAGAGCAGTGCTTTGCCGCCGGTTTGCCGCACCGTCTGTACCGGTTCGGTGAAACCGTTTGGAATCCGGTATTCATTCTGGCCGGATGCTGTTGTGTTGACAACGGCATGACCATCCTGCAGAGTTAAGCGGGCCCAGCCGAATCCGGTGCTGTCCAGCTGAGAAAGGAACCCGCTCTGCGAAGCAGAGGAGATGGCGTAGAAGCCGTGCAGTTCATCCAGCTGTTTTTCGTTTGTGTGATATAAACGAACCAGCATAGCCGCCGCCTGTTCCCGGGTCGCCGTTGCCTCCGGTGCAAAGGTGGCGGCGCTCATGCCCCCGGCCAGCTCTAACTCATTGGCCAGTGTGATATAGCCTTTCCGGGCGGTCACATCGGTAAACGGACAGTGAACCTGATTCAGCTGACTGCCCAGGTCGTAAAGGCCCAGCGCCCCAACCATCATTTCTGTCATTTCCGCACGGGTAATCGGTTCATCCGGACGAAAGGCGCCGTCTGGTTTTGTCACCCGGTTGGCTGCCATGGCATTCAGCGCACTGTAGTACCAGGCGTTTGCATCTGTGTTATCGGTATAAGCCTGCGGATAATTGCCAGTGTAGCCCTGCACTTTTGCAATAAATGCTGCAAACTGGGCGCGGGTGATGGTTTGCCCCAGCCCGAACTGATTATCGCCGATGCCGTCAGAGAAACCCAATGTGCGCAGCTCCTCGATCACGCCAGCCGCCCAGTGGTCAGCCGGGACATCGGTGAACGGCTCTGCGGCCTGTGCCGGTGCGGCCAGAAGCAGGCAGCCTGTCAGCGCGGCAGCGGTTATTTTTATCGCGTGTTGTTTTGTCATAGAAACAAGATTTCTGATATGCATTGCAATTCCTCCTGGATAAGAAAACAGTGTTAATCATTCCAGCTTTATTATACCACCGTTGTCAAGTGGCATTTCTTTCTTGCAATTGATTGTGAAATGAAGTTGCTGCAGAATAAAACAGAATCGAAACAGATACCCGCATATTGACGGAATCCGGTGAAAATTCCGTCTAAATGCGGGTATTTTTCGTTTTAGCCCTATCTTACGGCTTGTAACAGAAGCCGATTTTGTGTTATCATATATAATTAAATAGATGATGATGGATTGATTTTTTCGATGGACAATTGAAATCGGAAAAAAGGGGGGACGCTGTGATGAAAATGAATCGATGGGTTGTGCAGAAAGCAGATCCGACTGTGCGTGACAATCTGGTCAAACAGCTGGGTATTTCACCTGTTCTGGCAAATCTGCTGGTGAACCGCGGCTATTGTGAACCGCAGGAGGTGCTGGAATTTTTAAACCCTGCGCTGCATCAGCTCTCGTCACCGTTTGAAATGCTGAATATGGGTGCGGCTGCAGAACGCATCCTGGAAGCAGTGGAACGAAAAGAGAAAATTGTTATATATGGAGATTATGACGTAGACGGCATTTGTGCCAGCGTTACCCTGTATCAGGGGTTAAAAATGCTGGATGCCGATGTGGCATATTATGTGCCGGACCGTATGGAAGAAGGGTACGGGGTTAATACACCGGCGCTGCGCGGAATTTATGAAGACGGTGCCCGTCTGCTGATTACAGTAGACTGCGGCATCAGTTCCTGGAAAGAAGTGGCCGAGGCCAAAAGCTGGGGGATGGATGTCATTGTCACCGACCACCATCAGCTGCCGGATATTCTGCCGGACTGCATGATTGTAAACCCGGTGTTCAGCAATGATGAGCGGGATAAATGGCGGCATCTCTGCGGTACAGGGGTGGCATTTAAAGTAGTGCAGGCCCTATTTGCCCGTTATTATAACGAAGATGGATTCACTGAACGGATGCGTCCGTTTTTAGATATTGCAGCTCTGGCAACCGTGGCCGACATTGTGCCGTTAAAAGGGGATAACCGCGTACTGGTGAAATTCGGGCTGGAGGAAATGGCGCTGGGCAAACGGCCCGGGCTGGCCGCTTTGTGGAAAATCGCCCAGAATCATGACCAGACTGTGCCGACCACCACAGCCGTTGGCTTCGGGCTGGCACCGCGGCTGAACGCCTGCGGGCGAATCGGCGATGTGCGCCTTGGGTTACAGCTTCTGGTAACGGAAGATGCCCGGGAGGCAATGGAAATTGCTTCTCTGCTGGATCAGGAGAACCGCCACCGCCAGGAAATCGAGCGGGCCATCTACGAAGAAGCGCTGGAAAAAGTACAGGTGCAGGGTCTGAAACAGCAGGAAGGGCTCATTGTTGTGGGCGAAGACTGGCATCCGGGCGTGATTGGCATTGTGGCATCCCGTCTGGTGGAAAAATTCTACACTCCGACGATTGTGCTGACGTTAAACAACGGATTATATAAAGGCTCCGGCCGCAGTATTGAAGGATTTCATCTGCAGCAGGCGCTGGCCCAGTGCTCTGATTTGCTGGTTAACTATGGCGGGCACAGTCAGGCGGCAGGGCTGGGGCTGAAACCGGAGGATCTGCCGGAGTTCCGCAAACAGTTCGCAAAAATTGTATCGGCCGGAACCACCAGCGATTCCTTTATTCCAAGCCTGCTGATTGACAGTGAACTTGATATGCAGGATGTCAATGCCGATATGTACCGGGAAATATCCAAAATTCAGCCGACCGGCACCATGAATCCGACTCCGGTGTTTGTGTGCCGCGGGCAGAAAACACTGGAAACCCGTACCGTTGGCGGCAATGGTGACCATCTGCGTATCAAGCTGCGTTCCGGGCAGGGTGATATTTTCGGCATTGGTTTTAAAAAAGCGGAACTGGAGCCGCTGACCCAGGAAGGCTCGGTGGATGTGGCTTTCTGTCTGGATAAAAACACATACAACGGGCGTACCAGCCTGCAGATGGTGATTCGGGATATCAAATCCTATCGCCGCCCTGATGAGATGAATCTGCTGGATCGTCTGTTTTTCTACAAAGATGAATATTTAGAAGAGGATCCGTACCGCTCCATCGGGCAGCAGGATCAGTTTTATACAAAAGTGGTGGGTGTCACCTTTGAAAACCGCCAGTCGCTGGTGGAACAGCTGGCGGCCGGTCAGCCGCTGGAACTGTACCGCGAAAAAGACAATGCCCATGATGAAAATGCCATAGCTGTACTGGCAGACGGTGCACAGATTGGCTATCTGAAACGGAACATTGCCCGTCATCTGGCGCCGAACTTTGACCAGGGCATCGGCTATGAGGCTATGGTGGTGCAGGTGACCGGCAGTGCAGAGAGAAACTGGGGCGCCAATATCTTCATCCGCCGCACCGATGCGGCAGCCGATGAAGAGCAGGAAACCCGGGAGGCAGTGCGCGCCGATCTGGAACAGCTGGACGAACCGGAGCTGAAAGAACGCATCCGGCAGGCTCTGCTTGGCCAGCACAGCTACCGGCCAAAACAGCAGGAAGCCCTGGATGCTTTATACAACGGCGACAATGTACTGGCTATCCTCGGCACCGGCCGCGGCAAATCGGCTATTTTCCAGACGTACAGTGCCTGGCTGGCGCTGTGGAAACGGCAGGTTACCATCATTGTGTATCCGCTGCGGGCTCTTGTGAACGACCAGTATCAGGCGCTGGAGAAAAAACTGAAACCGCTCGGTCTGCGTGTCCGGCTGGGTACCGGCGCTCTGGAAGGGGAAGAGCGGGCAGGTTTTTTCCAGCAGGTGATGGATGGCGAAGTGGATTTGATTTTAACCACACCGGAATTTTTATTATGTCATAAACATCGGTTTCTGGAACTGGGCAGCCGTCTGGGGATGGTTGTGATTGATGAGGCCCATCATCTGGTCAGCCGCCGGCAGGGGTATAAACAGCTTCCGGCAGGCCTTGCGGAGATTCGGCCCCGCCAGGTGCTGGCGGTTACCGCCACCGCCGGTGACGATTCGGCACAGCAGATTGTGGATACCCTGCACATTGACAGCATTATCATTGACCCGCATGTGCGGCAGAATCTGCAGATTATCGATGCGCGGGAAACCTATAAAAAAGCCGATTATCTGCTGCAGCTGGTGAACAGCGGCGAAAAAACGGTAATTTATCTGAACAGCCGGCAGAAGGTTGTGCAGATTGCCGAACTGCTGCGGGAAAAAGCGGCGGATCCGATGCAGAATAAAATCTGTTACTATCACGGCGGCTTATCGTCAGCGGACCGCGCCGCCATTGAGAAGGCATTCCGCAGCGGCGAGCTGCAGGTCATTGTTACCACCAGCGCCTTTGGTGAAGGGATTGATATTCCGGATATTCGCCATGTGGTGCTGTACCATCTGAGTTTTTCCAGTGAAGAATATAACCAGCTGGCAGGCCGCGCAGGCCGCGACGGTGAAAAAGCCTGGGTGCATCTCTTGTACAACCGGCGGGATGAAACCCTGAACAAAAATGTGCTGTCGGCTTCCTGCCCGACCCGGGACGTGCTGGGGCGGTTTTATAAACTGCTGCAGTATCTGGTGCAGGGCAAACCGGCTATTGAGCTGACCAACGCCGAACTGGTGGAACTGGTAAAACGGGAGCGGTTTGCCGAACCCAACGAAGCCTGCATCAGCAACTGGCTTGGTATTTTTGAAGAACTTGGTTTTCTGGAGCGTGAACGGGAAGGGAACAAACGCCGGATTATCATGATACCGAGTCCGAATAAAATGGATTTACTGTCTTCCCTGCGCTATCAGGAATGTATGGCGGAGCTGGAGGATTTTCAGAAATATTTACAGATTGCCTTTGACCACAGTCAGGACAAACTGTTGACTGCCATCAACCGGCCGATTTACCCGGCGAACTGGCAGTGCGTTGAGGGGGAATCGAAATGACTCGATTTAAAGACTTAGTAGATGCTGTATATCAAAACAACCCGAATGCCGATTTAGAATTTCTGGAGGAAGTGTACCGCTTTGCCGAAGATTTACACAAAGACCAGTACCGCAAATCCGGCGAAGCATATATTATTCATCCGCTGTCGGTAGCTATTATTCTGGCCGAGCTGGGAATGGATGAGAAGGCTGTTGCAGCTGGGCTGCTGCACGATGTAGTGGAAGACACCAGCTGCAACAGAATGGGGCTGGCGGACCATTTCGGCGAGGAAGTGGCGTTTATTGTAAACGGTGTGACCAAACTGAGCAAACTGGAGTGCACCTCCAAAGAGGAACGCCAGCTGGAAAGCTACCGCAAAATGTTTCTGTCTATGGCAGAGGATGTGCGCGTGGTGATGATTAAACTGGCCGACCGCCTGCACAATATGCGCACCCTGCGCTTTCAGTCCGAAGAAAAACAGAAGAGCATTGCTCAGGAAACCCTGGAAATCTACGCGCCGATTGCAAACCGGCTCGGGATTTCCAAAGTGAAATGGGAGCTGGAGGATTTGTGCCTCCGCTATCTGGATCCGGAAGCATTCTATGATCTGGTAGACCGCATTGCCATGAAACGGGATGAGCGGGAAGAATACATTCAGGAAATCATCAGCCGAATGCATGAGGAACTGGACAAAGTGGGCATCAAAGCCGAAATTTCCGGCCGCCCGAAACATTTCTTCAGTATCTATAACAAAATGAAAAAACAGAACAAAGATTTAGACGAACTTTACGATTTAATTGCCGTTCGTCTGCTGGTGGATTCGGTGAAAGACTGCTACGCGGCACTGGGTATTGTGCATACCATCTGGCGCCCGATTCCGATGCGCTTTAAAGACTATATCGCCATGCCGAAGCCGAATATGTACCAGTCCCTGCATACCACAGTGATCGGCCCCAACGGTGACCCGTTTGAAATCCAGATTCGTACCTACGAGATGCACCATACTGCCGAATACGGGATTGCGGCCCACTGGATTTACAAAGAAAGCGGCGGCAGCGAAATCAGCAAAGATTCCACCCAGTTAAGCTGGCTGGAACAGATTAAAGAGATGCAGAATGAAGCCAGCGACAATAAAGACTTCCTGAACTCGCTGAAAATCGACCTGTTCTCCGATACCGTATTCGTATTCTCGCCAAAAGGCGAAGTGTACGAACTGCCGCAGGGCTCCGGCCCGCTGGACTTTGCCTACAAGGTACACTCCGGCGTCGGCAACAGCTGCATGGGTGCAAAGGTCAACAAGAAGATTGTACCGCTGGATTATCAGCTGAAAAACGGCGACATTGTGGAAATTTTAACATCCAAACAGGCAAAACCGAGCCTGGACTGGGTGAACCTGTGCAAAACAAGCCAGGCGCGCAATAAAATCCGTCAGTGGTTCAAAAAAGAAGGCCGCGAGGAAAATATGCAGCGCGGGAAAGATTTGCTGGAAACCGAGCTGAAGAAAAAAGATATCGAACCATCGATTGTGCTGAACAAACAGGATTCCCTGATTGAAATTGCAAACCGCATGGGTTACAGCTGCTGGGATGATGTGTGCGTAGGGATTGGCAACGGCAGCCTGACACCGCTGCAGGTAACCAATAAACTCTACGATGAATATCAGAAATATTATAAAGGAAAACCGGAAGAAGAAACGGTGGAATCACTGTTGAACAGCAAAGCCAACAAAGAGGTTCGCCGGAAAAACAATGATGGCAAAGGCAAAAGCAGCGAAGGGATTGTAGTGGAAGGCTTTGAAGGCATTCCGATTCGCTTTGCCCACTGCTGCAAACCGCTGCCGGGCGACCCGGTTATCGGTTATATTACCCGGGGGCGCGGCGTGACCGTACATCATATGGACTGCCCGAACATCAAAGGCGGTATGGTGAAAGAAGCAGACCGTTACGTGCCTGCCTACTGGGATCAGGAAGATTCGGGCGTATATCAGGTTGAGGTATTTGTTATTGCCATCGACCGTCCGAAAATCACACCGGAAGTTATGGCACTGATTAATGACTCCAAAGTACACATCACAGCCATCACTTCCCGCGTAAAAGAAGGCAAAACCTACATGAACATCAGTATCGAGGTGAAGAACCTGAACCAGGTGATTCTGATGATTGATAAAATCAAGAGTATCAGCGATGTGCTGGAAGTAAAACGTACCATCGCCGATTAGCAGAAATGGAGAGCAATATATGCGAGCAGTGGTGCAGAAAGTTTCTCAGAGCAGCGTCACCGTTGCCGGAGAATGTACAGGAAAGATCGGGCAGGGGCTGATGGTGCTCCTGGGCGTTACCCACGACGACACCGAGCAGGACGCCCGTTACCTGGCAGAAAAAATTGCCAGCCTGCGTATCTTTGAAGATGCGGAGGACAAGCTGAACCTGTCGGTCAAAGATATCGGCGGGGCGGTATTGTCAGTTTCTCAGTTTACCTTATACGGAGACTGCCGGAAAGGCCGCCGACCAAGTTTTACCGAGGCGGCAAGGCCGGAGCAGGCAAACGAACTGTACGAACAGTTTAATGCGTTTTTGGAGGAAGAAGGCGTACCGGTACAGACCGGACGGTTTCAGACGCATATGGAAGTGGCGCTGGTCAATGACGGGCCGGTGACCATTCTGCTGGACAGCAGAAAGAATTTTTAGGAGGAAGGCTCCATGATGAAAATAGAAACACTGGTGGTTGGCCCTATTGAAACCAATTGTTATATTCTGAGCAATCCGGACAGCAAGGAAGCGGTCATCATCGATGCCGGTGATGATGCCGACCTGATTCTGAATTATATCGAAAAAGAACAGTTAACCGTAAAATATCTGCTGAACACCCACGGCCATTTTGACCATATGCAGGCCAACGATGAAGTGCGTGATAAAACCGGTGCGCCGCTGGCCATCCATGCCGATGATGTGGAGCTTCTGCTCCATCCGGAAAAGGTCAGTGCGGGGATGTTCATGCGGGTGAACAGCTGCCGGGAGCCGGAAAAAATTCTGCATAACGGGGATGTCCTGTTCTTTGGCGGATATCAGCTGCAGGTGATTTATACACCGGGGCACAGCAGAGGCGGATGCTGTTTTTACGAAGCAAAGGAAAAAGTGTGCTTCACCGGTGATACCTTATTCCGCGGCAGCGTAGGGCGAACCGATTTATACGGCGGCGATATGGGGAGCTTACGCAAATCGGTCAGAGAGCGGCTGAACGTGCTGCCCGACGATGTAACCATCTATCCGGGGCACGGGCCGGCGAGCGATATGGCTTTTGAGCGCCGCGCCAACCCGTACCTGTAATGGATAAAACCGCAGACGTATTATTTTATCTGCCGGCCAGCCACGATGCCTACCGTCAGGCCATCTTTGATGTGATTCGCATTTTTCTGCCCCGCTTTCAGTGGGCGGAAGATGCCGCACAGGCAGAACAGATTACCATAATACAGACCGAACAGACCTGGACCCTGCAGATGGGCGCAAACAGGTCTGTTTTCGCTGTAGACGGGCTGGATGAGAACCAGCGGAGACGAATGCTCAAACAGCAGGTTTACGCCCTGATGCAGCAATATACCGGCCAGAAGGACCATCCGTGGGGTATTATGACCGGCGTGCGCCCCACCAAAATCGTGCATCGCTGCCTGGACGAACACATGCCTCTCGATAAAATCAGCCGGATGCTGCGGCAGGATTACCTGATGCATGCAGAAAAAACAGCCCTGCTGCTGGATGTGACAGCCCGCCAGCGCCCGTTCCTGTTCAACCGGCAGCAGGCAAAAGAAAGCGTCAGCATTTATTTAAGCATTCCGTTCTGCCCTACCCGCTGCGCTTACTGTTCGTTCCCGTCGTTCTGTTTGCCAAAACCTCATTTGCAGGAGGAATATCTAATCAGACTTCTGGCCGAATGCCAGGCGGTGGGGGATGCTTTACGGCAGCAGGGAAAACAGATTCAGACCATTTACATTGGCGGCGGCACACCAACCAGCCTGTCGGCTCCTCAGCTGGAACGATTATTAGACGGCGTGCAGCGCTATCTGGAAAGCAGTGCACTGGCAGAATTCACCGTGGAGGCCGGGCGGCCCGATACCATTACCGCAGAAAAACTCCAGCTTCTGCACGATTATAAAGTGGGGCGCATCAGCATCAACCCGCAGACCTTCTCCCAGAAAACATTGGATACCATTGGCCGCAGGCATACCGTGCAGCAGATTTACGACGTGTATGATATGGCGCGGCAGATCGGCTTTGACAGCATCAACATGGATTTGATTACCGGCCTCACTGGAGAAACACCGGACGATTTTGCCCGCAGCCTGGAACAGATTGCCCGCCTGCAGCCGGAAAACGTAACCGTGCATACCCTGGCCATCAAACGAACCGCCAGACTGCAGCTGGATGAACTGTCCTGCCGGCAGAGCAATGTGGTAACAGAGATGCACGAGCTGATGAACCAGTGGCTTGCCGGCCAGCCTTATGTGCCGTATTATCTGTACCGGCAGAAACATATGATTGGCGACCAGGAGAACACCGGCTACTGCCTGCCCGGCAAAGAATCGCTGTATAACATTCAGATGATGGAGGAGCGGCAGACCATTTTCGGGCTAGGCGTAGGCTCCACCTCCAAATATGTAAACGCCGACGACTGGACCTTAACCCAGAGCAGCAACCCCAAAGATCTGATTTTTTACAACCAGCGCATTGACGAAATTATCGCGAAGAAGATAGCAAAAATAGAAGAGATGTAAGCGTATAACAAAAGGGCTTCCGGCTGATAAACATCAGGCAGAAGCCCTTTTTGGCCTGGTTCAATTTTTTATGCAATTGTTATCTCACACAGAGATATTTTTCTGTAACTGCAAAAGAATTTCACTGGATAGAGAAGGGAAGATACGGGCAATGAGTTCGACAGACAGTCCCTCTTTGAACATATTTTTTGCAGCGTTAATCTGATCTTCTTTTGTACGTTTTAATACATATTCCTCAATGACATCAGACATAACCGTTACCCCCTCATTAGATTTCTTGTAATAATCTACCTGTTTACATACGGTTTTGAAATTTTCGTGATACCCAGTGCTGTTGATGAAATACTGCATCAATTCTGCAATCTCAGACCCGTCATCCACAGCAGCATTCACATAAACCTCATGAGTACCGTTCTCCACATATTTGTCGGTGCCATCCACTACACGGCGCACATGATACAGCGTTTTGTCCATCTCAAACAGATCAAATGCAGAGATAAACACCACGCACACATCAGGGAAGTTTTTGTAAGGAATGCCTTTCTCCACGAAAGTTGTATCCACATTGGAGATGTTGAACCGTACCCGGCGCTGATGGGCATCATCATCTTTTTTCTGCACCTCAATGTTAAACATTCTGCCCGATTCATCGGTGCAGAGCACATCCAGAATTACCGAATGGGCATCCAGATTGCGCATATAGCGCTGTGGCTGGCATTGCTTTACACATAAATCCGGCTTTTTCAGAATAATCCGAAGCATTTCCTGGCAGGCTTCCGGATGTTCCGCCACCTTGTGAAAGAACATATCATCCATTAAATTCAGCTGGGAAATCAGAGCCTGCTGTTCGGTAAATGTTTTCAAATAAGCCTCAATCCTTTCTGTTATAAAATTGTTACAAATCGTTGTAAGAAACAATAGCGGATTGTGTATTATGCTATAAGTACTATTGTTCTGTGTATAGTTTTATTATACGACGTGCAATACCGGTTGTAAAGGATAAATTTGGAAACATCTGGATGTGTGATTCGACAGAATGTGACTGCAGAAAATATATTATCGAAACGATGTAGGGGGCGATGCCCACATCGCCCCGTGATAATTTATAATCCTGCACAACTCTGACGAGAAAACACGAAACAGCAGAGATGGGATAAACCATGCTTTTCGATGAGGATAAGAAAAAGCGATATGCTTGTTCTATTCCTGAATGGTTGAATAAAAGCGACTGAAAAAGCGGATATCAACTTTTCAGGCGTTTTACAGGATGCACTGATGAAACAGCTGAATCTGAATTGAACATAGCAAACATATAAAGGCCAGTATCTGAAAGAATCGGATACTGGCCTGTTCATATTTTATCGACAGTTTTCTAAAATAACCGCAAATAATAGGAATACGAATTGCGGTTCCATTTTCTGCATGGTAAAATAATATAACAGACATTTGATTGCGGAGGTTTCTTTTATGATAACAGGTGAAGTAAAAAATAAAGTAGATGCCATATGGGATACCATCTGGACTGGCGGGATTACCAGCCCGATTACCGTTTTAGAGCAGATTACCTATCTCATTTTTATGAAACTGCTGGATGATAACCAGCTGAAAGCAGAAGCCAATGCAAATATTTTAGGTGTGCCATTAAAAAATAAAGTGTTCAAAGACGGTATCTGCGTGATCAGCGAAGAGCCGAGAATTGAAACCGATTATCAGAATCTGCGCTGGCATGTGTTCCACAATTTTGAGCCAAAAGAAATGCTGGACACCGTTCAGACCTATGTATTTCCGTTTATTAAAAATATCGGTGAAGGCAAAGATACAGCGTTCAGCCGCTATATGAAAGATACCGTATTCCTGATTCCAACCGCTAAGGTGCTTGCCAAAGTGGTAGACGGTATTGACGATTTAGATATGGACAACAAAGATATTATGGGCGATGTGTATGAGTATCTGCTGGGCAAAATTGCTGCAGCCGGTGAAAACGGGCAGTTCCGGACACCACGCCATATTATTAATATGATGGTGCAGCTGATGCAGCCAACCTTAAAAGATAAAATTCTGGACCCAGCCATGGGCAGCGCCGGTTTTTTACTGGAAAGTGCCAAATATATCAGCGAACAGCAGAAGAATGATTTAGTGAAAGTAGATAATCTGAAATATTTTAAATCCGGTTTATTTTCCGGCTTTGACACCGACCAGTCCATGCTGCGCATCGGTGCCATGAACATGATACTGCACGGGGTGGAAGCACCAAACATTCGCTATCAGGATTCGCTGTCGGCAGAAAATACCGAGCGGGATGACTATACTCTGATTATGGCCAACCCTCCGTTTAAAGGCAGCGTATTTCAGGAAGAAATCAGTAAGGATTTGCTGGCGTTAACCAAAACCAAGAAAACCGAATTGCTGTTTTTATCCCTGTTTCTTAAAATGCTGAAAGTGGGCGGCAGATGTGCCTGTATTGTACCCGACGGGGTTTTATTCGGCTCCTCCGCAGCCCATAAAGCTATCCGCAAAGAACTGGTGGAAAACCAGCACTTGCAGGCCGTTATCTCCATGCCAAGCGGCGTGTTCAAACCCTATGCCGGCGTATCCACCGGGATTCTGATTTTCACAAAAACCGATTCCGGCGGCACCGATAACGTATGGTTTTATGACATGAAAGCCGACGGGTTCAGCCTGGATGATAAACGTACCGCCATTTCCGATAATGATATTCCGGATATCATTGCGCGGTATCACTCTTTCCAGCAGAAAGCCCGGCCGGATAATTTCATGATGGTAGCCGAGCCGGAAAAAGACTATGCGGTATCCGGTCAGCCGGTTTATAACGAGAAAGAACGCAAACGCACCGAACAGAGCTTCTTTGTGCCAAAACAGGAGATTGTGGACAACGGATATGACCTGTCCATCAACAAATATAAAGAAGTGGAGTATGTAGCAGTCGAATATCCGCCAAGCAACGAAATCCTCGCCGAACTGAAAGACCTGCAGAAACAGATTGATGACGGTCTGGCAGAACTGGAGGCGATGTTGTGAGAGTGAAATTAGGAGAAGTATGTCGATTTATCAACGGAGATAGAGGAAAAAACTATCCATCTCAAGCTGAAATCAGTAATGATGGGGATGTGCCATTTATTAATGCGGGACATATTGATGAAGGCAAATTGAACTTTTCTGAAATGAACTATATATCAAAAGAAAAGTATGATCAGCTTAATTCCGGTAAAATTCAAAAAAATGATGTACTTTATTGTCTGAGAGGTTCTCTTGGGAAAAAAACAATAGTCAAAGATATTTCGAAAGGTGCAATAGCTTCGTCTTTAGTAATTATCCGCCCAGATGCTGATAAGATAGATAGCGATTATTTGTATTATGCATTGGAATCTCCGACTGTACAAAAACAAATGATACAAGCCAATAATGGCAGTTCGCAACCAAATTTATCTGCAAAGAGCGTAAGTGAGTACACATTTAATTTGCCGGATATCAATACTCAACGGATAGTCGTGTCAAAATTGGGCATTGCAACATACTTAATTGATCTGCGTAAACAGCAGCTTTCAAAATTAGACGAACTTGTCAAAGCACGATTTGTCGAACTGTTTGAAGATGGAGAGTCGCCAATAAAAACAGTCGAAGAGTTATGTTCGGCTATTGTTGATTGTCCACATACAACACCAAAATATGAGGGTGAACTGAAAAATCCAGCAATTAGGACTACCGAAATTAAAAAAGGGTATATTGCATGGGAAACTATGCGATATGTATCTGACGAGGAATATGAGGAGAGAACGACAAGGTTAAAGCCTGAAGCGGGCGATATTGTATATGGGCGTGAAGGAACATTCGGAAATGCGGCAATATTGCCGAAAGGATACCATTTTTGCCTTGGTCAAAGGGTAATGTTATTGCGACCTGATTATTCAAAATGTACTTCTGAATATCTGCTTTATGCAGTGATATCAGATGACGTTTATCGACAAGCAGTTGGAAAAAACAATGCTTCGACTGTGGCTCATGTGAATGTGAAAGATGTCAAGCAATTTAAGATACCTTTGCCGTCATTTGATAAACAAAATCAGTTCGCAGCCTTCGTTGAACAGACCGACAAATCAAAATTGGCAGTACTCAAGAGTTTAGAGGAATTGGAAACGTTGAAAAAATCATTAATGCAGCAGTATTTTGGCTAGGAGGAATATATGACAGATATCACAGGTATTGAAGTTACAGATGTTTTTGGGCTTGCTAAATTAGCAGATACGATAGGACGGGGCATAGGTAAGGTGTATGTTAAAAGGATGGCAAAAGCAAGAGCTGAAGAAATTAAAACTATTTCTGGGGCAGTAAAAGAAACAAATTTGGCAACAGGGTATTTAGCCGGCGAAATTAAAATTGATAATAATAATTTTATAGCAAGCTTAACAGAGAAAGAACAGGAGTTACATTACGCCGCGGAACAGCGAAGAGTTGCAGACAATATTCGACAAGAGCGTAATCTGCAAAATATTGTGGAAAAAGCATCTAGTGATATTATAAATATGTCTGAGATTTCAGAAGAACAAGTTGAGAGTGATTGGGCAACGAGATTTTTTAACATAGTAAAAGATATTAATTCGGAAGAGATGCAAATAATATGGGCAAAAATATTAGCGGGTGAAATTAAGCATCCTGGTACATTTTCGATGCGAACATTAGATACAATACGAAATCTAAGTAAATTAGAAGCAGAGATTTTTCAAAAAATTATACCATTAGTCGTATCAGGTAGAGGGGTTTCGTTTATTGTTAGAGATAATGAAATTTTAAAAAAATATGGAATATATTATTATGATATTATGAAATTGGTTGAATGTGGTTTGTTAAATGGAGATGCATCTGTGAATTATATACCTCAGTTGCAAGTTAATGAAGCGCAAATATTAACCACAGATGATTGGATTATAAAATTACATGGCAAGAAAAATATAAAAATTGAAATGGCAATTTATACGTTAACAAATGCAGGAAGAGAATTGTACGAAATATTAAATCATTCAACTAACAAAGAATATTTGTTGGACTTTATGGGCTTACAGATAAAAAAAGACAATGACAAATTATTTATAACTTTCCATGAGGTTACCGATATTGATGAAACAGTATATAATTATGAAGACAAAATTTCTGTAATGTTGGGAGAAAATAAGATAATACAATAATACTCTCTTACACACACTACACATCACAGCAAAAGAGGTGAAATCTGTTATGACATTAGAGCAGTTACAGGCAAAGTTAAATGAGGCGGTTGCGGCGCAGAATCATAATGACTGTGCGGTATTTTGCCGCGGAGTGCTGGCTTCGGCGGTGGATTATATTTATGAAAAATCGGACGAGCCAAAACCGAAACAGGCAACCCTGCTGGAACTTTTAGACGGTATCGTAATGGCCAGCTATGTGGAGGAGGCCGATATCATCCATACGCTGCATTATGTGCGTATTCTGGGTATGAATGCAGAGCATGGCATAAAAATCCGCAAAAAAGAGGCAAAGCTGGCGCTATCCAATATCACTTATTTTATTGGCTATATTGCTGCCAAAGAAGATGGCACACTCCATGTATATCAGAAACCGCCTTATATGAGCGAGGCCGAAACTCGCAGATTGTATATTGATATCTATCTGCGAGAGGCTGGCTGGGAGGTTCTGGAGCAGGATAATGTGGTGTTACCGGCCAAAGCCTGTATTGAGGTGGAGGTGGATGGCATGCCGAACACGCAGGGAAAAGGCTATTGTGACTATGTGCTCTACGGCAGAGACGGAAAGCCCCTTGCCATTGTGGAAGTAAAAAAAACATCGGTATCGGCTTCCACCGGCCGCCATCAGGCGGATTTATATGTGGAGTGCATGAAACAGAAATATGGCTATAAACCGGTTATTTATTATACCAACGGCTATACCACAAAAATTATCGACGGGATTTATCCAGACCGCCAGGTGATGGCATTTCATTCGATAGATGAACTGGAACTGTTATTACAGCGCAGAAACCGGGGCGATATCACCGATTTGACCATTAAGGATGAAATCACAAACCGTCCGTATCAGAAAATCGCCATCACAAAAATCTGTGAAATGCTGAATGAAAAGCACCGCAGAGGCCTGATTGTTATGGCTACCGGTACGGGGAAAACCCGCCTGGCTATCTCGCTGGTGGATGTGTTAACCCGAAACCGCTGGATTAAAAATGTTCTGTTTTTGGCAGACCGCACCTCGCTGGTAAATCAGGCGAAACGAAATTTTGCATCTCTGATGCCGGATATGAGTATCTGTGAGCTCTCTGCCGGTGGAGAAAAAGATTATAATGCCCGGCTGATGTTCTGTACCTATCAGACTATGATTCACTATATCGATGCCGAGGACAAGCGCTTTACCACAGGCCGGTTTGATTTAATTATCATTGATGAGGCGCACCGAAGTATTTTTAACCGGTACGGCACCATATTCAAATATTTTGACAGTCTGCTGATTGGTCTGACCGCCACCCCGAAAAACGAAGTGGATGCCAACACCTATCGGATTTTCGGCTGCGAGGCAGGAATACCGGACTACGATTATTCACTGGAAGAAGCCATCGAGGAAAAATATCTGGTTGGGTATCATGTCATCAACCGTACCTCTAAAATATTAACGGAAGGTCTGGACTGGAGCAAACTGACACCAGACCAGAGAGAACAGCTGGATGAATATCTGGCAGGCGATACGCCAACACCGGATTTTAACATTCCGGGCAATGAGATTTTCCGCGTGCTGTTTAACAAAGATACCTGCCGCCGGGTTGTGGAAGAACTAATGCAGTGGGGGCTGCGGGTGGATAACGGAGAAACCCTGGGGAAAACCATTATTTTTGCCTACAACCATAAACATGCAGATATGATTGTAAAAGCGTTTCAAGAGCTGTATCCAAAGTATCCGCCAAATACCTGCCAACTGGTGGACTACTCGGTTTCCTATGCCGAGGATTTAGTTATAAAATTTGGCACCGACGACGAATTCCGCATTGCAGTTTCGGTAGATATGCTGGACACCGGCATTGATGTGCCGTCTATTCTGAATCTGGTATTCTTTAAACCGGTGCGTTCCAAAATCAAGTTTATGCAGATGATCGGGCGCGGCACACGGTTGTGCGAAAATATCTACGGCCCGGGACGGCATAAAAGCGGGTTCCAGATTTTTGACTACTGCGGAAACTTTGAATATTTTGGCGAACATCCGGAGGGCAACAGCCCGAAACCGGCTCTTACCATATCGCAGAGGCTGTTTCAGGTGCGTGTCGATATGCTCCATGAATTACAGCGTCTCGAATATCAGGAACAGGACTGGTATCGTGCCTATTATCAGACATTGAAGCGAGAACTGCACCATGAAGTGGTAAAAATCAAAAATGTCGGCAGGTATCGCATTCAGGTGCGCGAGGAAATGCAGTATGTGGATAAATATTACGATTTTGACAGCTGGACGTCCCTGTCCGCGGTCATGGTGGAGGAACTGAAACGGCATATCTCTCCGCTGCTTGACAGTGGCTTAAACGGTGATCCGTTATCGGTTGCTTTTGATTTGCGTATGTATCACATTGAACTGGCTTTACTGGTTGCCGGTGATGTGAAAAAAGCAGCATCTCATGTAAAAAATGTGCGCAAAATTGCACAATATTTGCTGAATGAAAAAGCATCTGTTCCACAGGTGTTACAGAAAGCTGCCGATTTAAAAACACTGGCGCAGTCAGGTTTGTGGGAAGCACCAGAAGTTTCCGAGCTGGAACGGCTGAGAGAATCTCTGCGTGATTTAATGCATCTCCTTAAAGGAGAGAGTTCTGGACAGTATGATATTGATATTGCAGATGAAGTGGGCGAATCCGGTTATGAAGTGCCGGATACCGTAATTGATATTCGCACTTATCGGGAAAAGGTCATTGACTATCTGCTGGAACACAGTGACAGCGAAGTGATTCGGAAAATACACAATTTAGAGCCAATCACCAACGAGGATTTAAAAAGCCTTGAACGGATTCTGTGGCACGAGCTGGGCAGTCAGACAGACTATCAAAACACCACAGAACTCGATAATCTGGCGGCATTTGTACGCAGTCTAATCGGGTTGAGTCAGGAGGCGGTAAACGAAAAATTTGGCGAATATCTGAGTGGAAATCTGTTTAACTCCCAGCAGCAGGAGTTTGTGAGAACCATTATTACTTATGTGCGAAACAATGGTGATATTCAGGTAGAGGATTTAGTAAATGCAGAGCCGTTTAACAATTTTGATTTGCAGGAAATGTTCGGTGTGAATCTCAAATCGGTTGTGAATATTATAAACGTACTGCATAACAGCATTACAGTAGCGGCGTAAAATTGAATAAGTTCGTGCAGTATGCGCACAATATGTTGCGAATAAACATATTGTGTGATAAACTGTGAGCAGTAGGAGGTGTTGCAAATGACAACAACAAATCTGAATATCCGTACGGATAAAGAGATAAAGGACGCGGCGGAGCAGATTTTTAATGAACTTGGAATCAGCATGACAACTGCGGTTAATATGTTCTTGCGTCAGACAATCCGTACTAACGGGATTCCTTTTGAGTTGAAATTGAATACTCCAAATGCTGTTACGCTTGCAGCTGTGGAGGAAGGGCGAAAAATTGCACGCGATCCTGAAATCAGAGGGTGTACCAGCATAAAAGATTTGAGGGCGGCGCTGGAAGATGAAATATGAAATCAGATTCACCAACCAGTTTAAAAAAGACTTAAAACTGGCCAAAAAGCAGGGAAAAGACCTTGAAAAAATGTATCAGATTGTTGAGATTCTAGCCAGCGGTGAAAAACTGAATCTGAAATATCGGGATCATGGTCTGACAGGAAATCTGAAAGGATTGCGGGAATGCCATATTGAACCAGACTGGCTGCTTGTTTACGAAATCATTGATGATGTGCTGGTATTAATGTTAAACCGGTTAGGAAGTCATAGTGATTTATTTCAAAGTTAATATTTAAGCAAAAACAACACCCCTCTTCCCGATAAAACCATCGGGAGGAGGGGTGCTGTTTTTGCTGTATTATGTTGTGCAGCAATTAGTCAGCGATTTCGTTGGTGGTCCATTCAAATTCGCCGAACTTCAGAGTGGCAACCAGATTGGTTAAATCCGGACGGCCAAAGTACTGCATATCGCCCTGCGGGTTCACTGCCATCAGAACGATTGGTTTGTGGAAGTATTCAAAGAAGCCGCGTACCAGTTCGCCTTTTTCTTCCTGTGGTAAGGAGAAGAAGTGGGTGTCCACTGCTACGATTACGATTTCTTTGCCATCTACATTTACCAGTGTGCTATCGAATTTCATTAGGTAAGTTCCTTTCATCAATTAGTGAAATAGCTATCGTGTGTTAGTTCTGTACAGGCAGAAATTCTTCCAGATTTTCCATCATAATGTTCAGAACCTCGCCGTTGTATTTCTCAATTTTACCGGCATCGCCTAACTGGGCCAGCTGTGGATCCAGCGGGAATTTGCCGATGAGCGGCACTTTGTGGTTTTGGCAGGTTTCTGCGATATTGCTTTCGCCGAACAGCTGAATTTTTTTGCCGCAGTCCGGGCAGGACAGATAGCTCATGTTTTCTGCAATCCCCAGAACAGGGATGTTCATCATTTCTACCATTTTAATCCCTTTGCGCACGATCATGTTGGCCAGATCCTGCGGGGATGTTACCATGTAAACACCGTTAACAGGCAGGTTCTGCAGAATGGTCAGGGTTGCATCGCCGGTTCCAGGCGGCAGGTCAACCACTAGGTAATCCAGGTCGCCCCAGATGACTTCTTCCCAGAACTGTTTGATAACGCCGGATATAACCGGCCCTCTCCATACAACAGGTTCATCATCGGTTGGCAGCAGCAGGTTCATAGACATCACTGCAATGCCGTTTTCGCTTTTCAGCGGGTAAGCTCCGAATTCACTCATCTGCGGCTGGCCGTGCAGGCCGAATAATTTCGGAATACTCGGGCCGGTAATGTCAGCATCCAGAATCCCTACTTTATAGCCTTTTTTGTTTAAGGTGATGGCAATCATGGAGGTGAAGGAAGATTTCCCTACGCCGCCTTTGCCACTCATAACTACGATTACATTTTTAATATTGCTCAGCTGCTGGGCCTGTGTTTTCTGAGGAGCCCCACAGGAGGAGCAGCCGCCGGAAGAACAGCTGGAAGAATCACAGCTGCCGGAAGAAGAGCATCCGCTACAACTAGACATAATTATTACCTCCAAATTAATATGAATTATTTACTTCTATTTATTTTAATATTGCGTGGCGGAAAGTGCAAGGGTGCATTGAAAAAATTTTTCTATGATAATGGTTAACAGCAGTAATTCTGTGTGGATATAGAGAAAAATACATGGTAGAATAATAAGATACAAAAACAAAGGAGCGATACGGATATGGCTGTTTACTACACCTATATGGTGCTTTGCAGCGATTCGTCTCTATATACTGGTTACACAGATGACCTGGTGCGGCGTGTGCGTGCCCACAACAGCGGAAAAGGGGCAAAATATACGCGAAGCCGACGGCCGGTGCGGCTGGTGTACTGGGAAAAATTTTCCACCAAACAGCAGGCCATGCAGCGGGAATATGCCATTAAGCAGTGGCCGCGCAGGCAAAAGCTGCAATTATTATCGGAAGAACAGAGGGAATGTTTATGAAAAAATTAGTTGTAATTGATGGTCACAGCCTTGCATACCGGGCGTTTTATGCCATTCCGGTGCTGAGCAATTCCAAAGGGGTTATCACCAACGCGGTGTATGGTTTTACCAATATGCTGATGCGCATCATCAAACAGGAGCAGCCCGATTATCTGGCAGTGGCCTTTGATGTGGGGCACAAGGTATTCCGCAGTGAACAGTATGCCGAATACAAGGCGCAGCGCAAACCGATGCCCGATGAACTGCGCAGCCAGATTGGTCTGATCAAAGATGTGCTGCGTGCCATGCACATTGCCATCTGTGAAAAAGAGGGCTACGAAGGCGATGATGTGATTGGCTCCATGGTGCGCTGGGCGGAACAGCATGATATGCACAGCATTATCATCACCGGGGATAAAGACAGTCTGCAGCTGATTACCGATAAAACAAATGTGCATTTAACCAGAAAAGGCATCAGCGAACTGGTGATATACAATCCGGCCAAATTGATGGAAGATTACAACCTGGTGCCGGACCAGATTCGCGATTTAAAAGGGCTGATGGGCGATGCCTCAGACAATATTCCGGGCGTGCCGGGTGTGGGCGAAAAAACAGCATTAAAGCTGCTGCATCAGTATGGCACAATAGAGGAACTGTATCGGCATCTGGATGATTTTAACGGCAAAAAACTGGGCGACAAGCTGCGGGATAATGAAACTCAGGCCTACATGAGCAAAGAACTGGCCACTATTTACTGTGAGGTTCCGCTGGAATTTACCGAGGAGGCGCTGGCTCGCCATCCTTTTGATGTGCCTCTTTTAACAGCGCTGTATAAAGAACTGGAACTGCGTTCTCTGTTAAATGAATTAACGGCCATGTATCCGCCTGAACCATCCGACTGGACCGATGTACCGGCAGATGGCATGCTGGATGAGATGGACGATTACGAACCGGCCCCGGCCATTAAAAAAGGGCTGAAACTGACCACTCCGGAAGAACTGCAGGCGGTAATCAAACAGTATCAGCCGATGAACATTGCGCTGATTATGAACCGCACACCGGGCAATGTGGTGGAGAGCCGGGTGGCATCTTTTGGTCTGTTTGTGGAAGACCAGCCGTATCTCATCGAATGTGGCGATGATTTCGGCAGCTTTGCAAAAGTAATTAAGCCGTGGATAGAAGATAAACGGGTAATGCTTTTAACCGACGATGCCAAAAAAGTATTTGCCAGCTTCCAGCCGGAACAGATTGCAGTGCAGTCGCTCTTTTGGGACAGCACGCTGTTTGCCTATCTGCTCAATCCGGAGGCTAAGGATTTATCGCTGGATGCCCTTCTGGCACAGTATTTTGATGTAACACTGGATACAGAGCCGGAGGAACACCTCTACGGGCTGCTGAAAGGTATCTATATTTTGAGTGATTTTTTAATTGAAAAAATGGAGCAGGAAAAGCTGGTGGACTTATACAGCCAGATTGAACTTCCGCTGGCTGAACTTTTGACCATGATGGAACTGGAAGGGGTTCGCATCGATACGGCCTATCTGCAGAAGCTGGGCGCGGAGCTGACAGGCCGCATTGATGCGCTGGCGCAGAAACTGTATGACGCAGCGGGCGAGGAATTTAATCTGAATTCGTCCAAACAGCTTGGCACCATCCTGTTTGAAAAAATGGCTCTGCCCGTCATCAAAAAAACAAAAACCGGCTATTCCACCGACGCCGAGGTGCTGGACACACTGGCGCAGGAATATGAGTTTGTAAAAGATATTCTGGCTTACCGGCAGCTGACAAAACTGAACTCTACCTACGTGGAAGGCATTCTGAAGCTGGTGCAGCCGGATACCGGCAAGGTGCATACTACCTTTAACCAGACCATCACTGCCACAGGCCGGTTAAGCAGTACCGAGCCGAATCTGCAGAATATCCCGATTAAAACCGAGGAAGGCAAGCGAATCCGCAAAGCCTTTGTGCCGTCTACGCCGGGCAACGTGCTGGTGGCAGCCGATTATTCCCAGATTGAGCTGCGCATTCTGGCTCATATGTCCAAAGACCCGGTGCTGGTGGACAGCTTTATGAACAACGAGGATATCCATCGCCGCACTGCATCGGAAGTGTTCGGTGTGCCGATGGAGGACGTCACAAAAGAGATGCGCCGCAATGCCAAAGCGGTAAACTTCGGTATTATTTACGGCCAGACCGAGTTTGGCCTGAGCAAAGAGCTGGGCATCACACGGGGCGAGGCAAAAGCCTATATCGACAGTTATTTTGCCCGCTACAGCGGCGTAAAACAGTGGATTGACAAGGCCATCGCCGATGCGCGACTGACCGGTATCAGCACAACGATGATGGGCCGCAAACGGTATATCAAGGATATCAACAGCAAAAACTTCAATCTGCGCAGCTTTGCAGAGCGGACCGCCGTGAATACTCCGATTCAGGGCACTGCGGCCGATATTATCAAGCTGGCCATGCTGCGCGTACAGAGCCAGCTGCATCAGAACGGTTTCAAGGCAAAAATGCTGCTGCAGGTACACGACGAACTGATTTTTGAAGTGCCGCCGCAGGAAATCGCCGGGCTGATTGGGATTCTGCGCGACTGCATGGAACATGCGGTGGATTTAGAGGTGCCATTGAAAATTGATGTGAATGTGGGGTTTGACTGGTACGACATGGAACGAGTTTAGGCGGATGCGTTAAATTTTCATCTGGCTGTGTTACTTTGCCAGATAATGGTTTCCGGTATTTAAAGAACGTTTTTTCTTTCTTTCCATATAGTAATAAAAGGTACTTGTGGGAAGGGGACGGTTATGTTGCTGGGAATGGTTGTGCTGGCACTGGCGTTAAGTTTTGACTGCATGGTCGCAGGGTTTTCTTACGGTATGAGAAAGATTGAACTGCCCTGGTATGGTATTCTGATTATATGCAGCTGTTCCGGGATCGTGCTGGCGGCATCCATGCTGGCAGGCAGCTGGATTGGGCAGTTTATAGCGGCGAATACGGTACGTTTTTTAGGGGCAGGGCTGTTGATTGTGCTCGGTCTTTCTCTGCTGTGGAAAAGTCTTTGGGAGATGCTATCGGAAGTTGATAGCGATGCGATGCTTTTTCAGTGGGAGATTGCCAGCCTGGGTATTGTGATTCAGATTTTAAGGGAACCACATCTGGCTGATTTGGACTGTTCGGGAAATATTAACAGCAAAGAGGCACTGTGGCTTGGCATTGCAATGTCGCTGGATTCCTGCGGGGCAGGGATTGGCATGGCATGGATGGGCTATTCACCGGTATGGACCTGTATCTGTACGGCAGTCAGTTCCTTTGTGTGTTTGTCACTGGGGCTTTATCTGGGGGAACATGCAGGAGAAATGTTATCCTGCGGTCATTTGTTAAAATTGCTGCCGGGTTGTTTGATGATTGGCATTGGTATGGTTCGGCTGTTTTTTTGAGCAGTAAGAGGATGGTGGAACAATGACAAAAATAATCGGCTTAACTGGCGGTATCGCCTGCGGAAAATCGATGGTGAGTGAGTATCTGCGGCAGAAGGGAATCCCGGTCATTGACGCGGATCTGGTGGCCCGTCAGGTGGTGGAGCCGGGGTCTATCGGGTTACAGCAGATTCGGGATGCGTTTGGCGCACAGTATCTATTGGCGGATGGTTCGTTAAACCGGGAGATGCTGGGTCGCAAGGTGTTTGCTGAACCGGAGGCGCTGAAACGGCTGAATGCGATTACAGGCCCGCTGATTCTGGCGGAACTGAAAAGCCAGCTGCGGGAAGCCGGTTCTGTTGTTGTGCTGGATGCAGTGCTGCTTTTAGAGGAGGAACAGTATCATCAGCTGGTGGATCAGGTATGGGTGGTGACAGCCGGCCCGGAACTTCAGCTGGAACGGCTGATTCAGCGTAACGGATACAGTTTCCGGCAGGCGAAGAACCGGATTGCATCGCAAATGACGGATGCCCAGCGTGTTGTATATGCCGACGCTGTGATTGACAACAGCGGCACAAGGGAGGAAACCTGGCATCAGGTGGATGTGCTGCTGGCCGGACTGCTGACGGAATGATTCATCTGCAATTTACTGTTGTTGTATGGATGGATTTGTTATATAATGAATTGCATGAAATCTGTTTTGAAAAATCAGGAAAGAGAAGAGGATTTACTAATGGTTTATAATAATGTGCTGGAAGCCCTGGGCAATACACCGATGATTCGTCTGAACCGGATGACCGATGCGGACAGTGCTGATATTCTGGTGAAATTTGAAGGGGTAAATATAGGCGGTTCTATAAAAACAAGAACGGCTTTCAATATGATTGCAGAGGCCGAAGCCCAGGGGCTCATTCAGCCGGATACGATTATCGTTGAGCCTACCAGCGGCAATCAGGGGATTGGTCTGGCATTAATCTGTGCGGTGAAAGGGTACAAAGCCATTATTGTAATGCCCGATTCGGTGAGTGAAGAGCGGCGCAAGCTGGTGCGTCATTACGGGGCAGAAGTGGTTCTGATTCATGATGACGGGGATATCGGCGCGTGCATTGAGGAATGTTTACAGACTGCGCTGCGTATGGCAAAGGAAAATCCAAAGGTTTATGTGCCGCAGCAGTTTGAAAACCCGGCCAACCCGATGGCACACCGCAGCCGCACTGCGCAGGAGATTCTGGCACAGGTGGATGGGCCGATTCACGGGTTCTGTTCCGGTATTGGTACTGGCGGCACCATCACAGGTGTGGGCGAAGTGCTGAAAGCAGCAAATCCGGATATGGAAATCTGGGCTGTGGAGCCGGAACATGCAGCTATTCTGGCTGGCGGCAGCGTTGGGACCCATCTGCAGATGGGGATTGGCGACGGCGTGATTCCGGAAATTCTGAATCAGAACATCTATGATGAAATCTATATTGTAACCGACGAGGACGCCATCCAGACAGCCAAAGATTTAGCACGGCTGGAAGGCTTAATGTGCGGTATCTCCAGCGGCACCCACGTGGCAGCAGCGCTGAAACTGGCCAAAAAACTGGGCAAAGGCAAAACCGTTGTCACCATTCTGCCAGACACCGCCGAACGCTATTTCAGCACACCATTATTTGAAAACGAATAAGACAACAAAAAAACCTCCTGCTACATATCCGTGCAGGAGGTTTCTTATATCAGCAAATGAAAAACTGAAATATAAATTTACACCAAAGAGGCCGGAACGAGTATCATTTCGTCACGGCCTCTTCTTGTCATTTATTATTTTCCAAAAACGTCACCAGTTCATCCGCAGGCATCGGCCTTGCATAATAGTAACCCTGAATACAGTCCACATGCAGCTGGTGTGCTTTTTGAATCTGTTCTTCTGTCTCGAGCCCTTCGGCCACCACCAGGAATCCGGCGTGATGCATCATCTGAATCAGCAGGTCTACAGTATGGCTGAGCGTTTCGTTCTGTGCAATATCACGCAGAAGACTGGCATCCAGTTTCACAGTCTCAAACGGAAGCGTCATCATATTGGCCAGATTAGAGTATCCGATACCGAAATCATCCAGATAGAAGCGCAATCTTTTTTCAGTAAGATACGACATGATTTTGCGCACCTGCGCCGGATTTTCACTGATGGTGCGTTCTGTAATTTCAATGCGCAGTTTTTCCAGTGAAATACCATACTGTTCCTGTGCTGTGTGAATCCGGTTCCAGAAGGTGCGGTCGGTCAGCTGCTGCATGGCCAGGTTAATGGAAATGGTGCGCAGCGGCAAATCAGGATGTTCTGCCAGAAAGGCGCAGACTTTATGTAACAGCTGCCAGCTGATTTCATCGATGAGACCGTTCTGTTCCGCCAGCGGAATAAATTCACCAGGGGAAATCGGCTTGCCGTGTTCATCAAACAGGCGAAGCAGCGTTTCAGCAGAAGTAAACGTCTGTTTTTGGCAGTGATAAATGGGCTGGAAATAAATCTGTAATGAATTAGTATCCAGCGCTTTGCGAATCTGTTCCAGCACAAAGATGCGGCGTTCGTACTGGGTGCGCAGCTGAACATCAAAGAACACAGCCTGACCGGCTGGCTTCTTCATCGCTTCAGACAGCGTGTATTCCAGCTGGTCAATAATCTGATTTTCATTTTGCGTATCAGGGCCGACAACGATATGCGCCAGACTGATGCTGCAGTAACAGCCTTCATTCACAGCACTCCAGGGTTCATGAAATCTCTGACACATCTGGCGGGTCAGCGCGGCAGCGTTATCGTCACTGCGGTATGGCCCCATCAGCAGAAAGCGGGTATTGCCGAAGCGAAATGCCTGATACTGCGGAGAAATCTGGTCAAGATAACGGGATACCTGATAAAGCAGGGTATCCCCTTTCTGCGTGCCGTATTTCTGGTTGATTTCCTCCATCTGGTCCAGATGAATCAGGCAGAGATGCAGCTGGCTGTTTTTCTTCTGTTTTACGTCCAGTTCCTGAATAAAGGTGTTTCGGTTTGGAAGTTCCGTCAGAGAATCCTGCCCGACTCGGTTATTCTGGAACGTAATGTAGAAAATCAGGTTCACCAGTGCTTCGATGGTACCGGCCATCAGGGTATCCTGATAGAGAAGCTGTACCGCAGCCAGTGCCAGTACCACAGGTGGTGTGACTTTCATCAGCTTGTGCATGGCCGGGCTGACGATGGAACGATTGCGAAAATAGCAGACGCAAAGCATTGCCACTTCGATGGCCAGAAAGGCATAGGCCAGTTTGTTAAACGGACCGCGCATGTAAATACCGTTTTCAAAGTAGAAGAACCAGTCTGTCCACGGGTTGGCTGCAACCATAACCTCCAGAATCAGACAGAATGTTTTTACCAGTTTTGTTGCGATGTTGTAGCAGTGCAGATCGGCAATATGTTCAAACATCAGGTAAAAACAGTAGATTGCCATCACGGAAAAGCTGAGATGCTGGAAGAAAAAATAAATCATGTTTAACGCATAGTTCAGCCGGAAGACAACCTGAACGGTGCCGTCAATGGTGAACGATGTAAAAATGTCCAGCGCAATTGTAATGCCGGATAAAATCAGACATGCGGAAAACAGGTGATATTGTTTATTATTCCGATTCTGCCTGTCGTAGTGAAACAGCACAAGCAGAAGTGTAATCAGCAGTGAGACAACTTCCATGGTAATAGAAAATGTCATAAAAATTCCTCCCATCCTTCACGGGTGAAAACAAATGTGAAGAATGTATTTCCCTCAAAGACAGTATACAACGGCTGCGCGAAAAATAAAAGATATAATCGTTACATTTTTCAAAAAATATATAAAAAATTATTAAAAAAAGAAACTGGATAATGCAAAACAGAAGAGTGTATACTTCTGCGCTGCTGCTGTGTGCTATATATATTTTATTCGTCCTCGTCTTCATCAGCTTCGGGCAGAAGCGGGAGGATGAAGGCAATCTGCAGGCCTTCCGGTGTGTTACATGCGGTGCAGGACTGCCCATGTAAGTCCATGGTTGCTTTTACAATGGCCAGCCCCAGGCCGAAACTCTGCTGGTCCAGATGCCGGCTTTCGTCAGCTTTATAAAAACTGATGAATAGGTGTTCTAGCTGTTCATCTGTCAGCGGCTGGCTGGTGTTGGTGATAGCAATGCGGCACAGATTGTCCGGCAGGGTCTCTGTCTGAATGATAATCTGTCCCCGTTCCGGTGTGTATTTGATGGCGTTTTCCAGCAGATTGATAAGCGCCTGCTCAATACGCGGATAATCCCCCTGCACAATATGTTCCTGGCCACCGCAATCCCACTGAATCTGCAAATGATTCTGCTGAATGGGCAGTTGATTGTTATGCAGAATTTCACGCATCAGTTCTTCCACAGGGAACCAGGACAGCTCTAGTTCCACAATGCCGCTTTCCAGTTTGGATAACTGCAGAAGCTGGGTGACCAGCCGGTTCATGCGGCTGCTTTCTGTGAGAATGATATCGCAGTACTGTTTCTGTTCCTCCGTTGTCAGCGCCTGATTGCGCAGGGTTTCTGTATAGGCGCGGATTAATGTCAGCGGTGTTTTGAAATCATGGGATACATTGGCGATAAACTCCCGGCGCAGTTCATTGGTTTTTGCCTCGCGCTCCAGGTCTTTTTCCAGAAGCTGCTGGTTAATCTGCATCTGAACAATAGAATCCTGCAGCTTTTCCGACATCTGATTAATATTATGGCTCAGCGCTTCCAGCTCATCGCCGGTTTTTACCTCGCAAGGCTGTGAAAAATCCATCCGGCTGATGCGGTCGGTATGCTGCTGAATCTGTTCGATGGGGCGGGTGACACGCCGCGCCAGAAAATAACTCATGATGGCGGTGAATAAAAAGGAAATCAGTGCCAGATACAGATTATATTTCACGGCTAGGCTGGCGGCTAGTGAAATCGGCTCCTGCGGTGTTCGCAGAAAGATGTAAACGGTTTTGTCGCTGGCCGATATTTTGCCGTAATAATCCAGTGTTCCTTTGCCAGGCTGATGCTCCGACTGTTCGGTTATCAGCAGCGGAAGGCTGGCCGTCTGAAAAACACCCGCTCTGGCAGCGTCATCAATCCACTGGCGAGGCGAGGAGCGGAACGGGTCAATGGGTACAGCATTCATAGCGAAGGTGCTGGTGCAGGTATCCATCGGCATGGATGGCCGAAATACGTCGCTCAGCCAGTTTTCCCGAGAATAGTAGCTGACATAAATCTGATGCTGGTCCATCGTCAGCAGCATGATATTGATATTGTTTTTTTCAATCTCGTAAAGCGCATCCCGAAAATCTTCAACCATGGTGAGGTCACAGTCCCGTTCCAGCAGCACATCTGTGATGCTGGAGCAGGCGGTCTCTAAATCGCTGGTTTTGCTTTTTAAATAAAGCTGTTCCATCAGCTGATTGCCGAATAGCATGGTAATTAGGATACTGGCCAGCAGCACTGCGGCAAAGCTGAAAAATATTCTCAGATGAATAGGCTGTTTCAGAACAGGCTGTTTCTGAATGGGTTGTTTCATAAAGCATTCCTCGCTTACATCTCCAGTTTGTATCCAAATTTCCGAATGGTTTTGATATGCTGGCCTAATACGCCCACCTTGGCGCGGATACATTTGATATGCGTGTCCACCGTGCGGGTGTCGCCGTAATAATCCATGCCCCACACCGCATCCAGAATCTGTTCCCGGCTCAGCGCGATATTTTTATTATTGACCAGATAGTAGAGTAAATCAAATTCTTTCGGGGTCAGCATAAGCCGCTGTCCCTGATGATGGGCAGTGCGCTGCCTGTAATTGATGGTGAAATCGCCCACAACGACCTCATTTTCCAGCAGCAGGTCACATCGTTTCAGCAGGGATTTGATACGTACCATGAGAATATCCGGGCTGAAGGGTTTGGCGATGTATTCATCAGCACCGCAGTGAAAACCGCGCAGCTCGTCCAGCTCACCGTCGCGGGCTGTTAAAATCAGAATCGGCACGTTAGACTGGCTGCGAATCCGGCTGCATACCTCAAAGCCGTTCAGTTTGGGCAGCATCAAATCTAAAATCAGTAAACAGAATTCCTCTTCGGCAAACCGATCCAGTGCTTCCTGCCCATCAGCTGCTTCGATTACTGTAAAATTTTCTTTGCGCAGATAAGACGCCACAATGCTGCGCAAATCCGCTTCATCTTCTACCAGAAGGATTTTATTCATAACAGAACACCTCTCTGTCACATTATACTATATCAGAATCATGATCAGAATCATGATAACAAAACATTGTGTGGATTCTGTGAAGAAATCAGATGTAGAAAAATTTTTCAGCAAAAAGATTGCGGCATAAAGCGTGAATTGCTGGAAAACCATTGCGGATGCTGTCTTTTTCTGCGATAATATAACTATCTATGAAAAAATTCATCGATGATAACGATATAGTCCTATTTTTTTGTATATAAATATGTTAAAATGAAATGATTATTATGATGATTGAGAAAGAACGGTAAATGGTTGGAGAATTTGAGGTGATTTGTTTGCAGCATTTAATTCCGTCTTTGCGGGTAAAAGATGTTACAATATTTGATTTGCTGGCTCAGGAATTCCATTACGGTGAATTTGTCTTTTTTTCGCAGCTGGCAGCATATCTGGGCAGAATTGCTGCTATACCGGCAAAAGATGCACAGGAAATCGGGCATATTTCGGAACTGGTGTATCTGTATGCCAAAATTCATATTTCGGTAAAGGAAGGCACACTGGAGGATGCAGGGTTCCGCAGCGGCGTGCAGATGCCGGTGCTGCTTGGTGATCTGTTTTTAGGCCGGTTTTACCGGATGCTGGCGGAATGCCAAAAGGAAAACTGCCTGCCGGTTTATCTGGACTATATGAAAGATCTCAACAGCCGAGAGGTTGACCGGCTGGAGCAGAGGAACCATGCGGAGCCGGATGCCTATTATCGGAATCTGCTGGCGCAGAAAGTGGCGGAAGCCGTTGCGGTTCTGGCAGGGGAAGCATTTACAGAAAAGGAAAGTTTACAGGTTGCTGCAGAAAATTATCTGCGTGAGCAGTGGCAGCTGGTATACGGGGAACGGATTACCAGTCTGGCACAGCTGGAGGAAAAGCTATAGACGGAGATGTTCTAGGGGATAAATGAAATGTTAAAAATTTTAGAAATGCATGGAATGAAAGAGCGATTGCGCGATGTAGAAGCGTACCTGGAACAGGCTCTGGATTTTGAACATCCGGCAATCCGGGAAAAGGCGCTGAATACGCTGCATGCGGGCGGCAAACGGGTGCGCCCTGCACTGGCCATCATGACAGCCAGTATGTACGGGAAAGAAAAAGAAATTATCCCGCTGGCGGCTGCACTGGAAATGGTGCATATGGCATCGCTGATTCACGATGATGTGGTGGATCAGGCCGATACCCGCCGCGGGCAGGCAACCATCAATGCAGAAACGGGCAATCGGTACGCCATTCATGTGGGCGATTATGTGCTGATGAAAGCTATTGATATGATTCGGGCGCTGCCGAACAGCAATCGTCTGCTGCAGATTATGGCCGAATTGAGTATTGAGATGAGTCTGGGCGAAGTGGAACAGCTGCGCTCTACTTTTGATGTAAACCAGACCGTGGAAGATTATAATTATCGAATCGACCGCAAAACAGCCATTTTAATGGCCAGCAGCTGTCAGGCGGCAGCGGTGGCATGCGGTGCATCGGAGCAGGATATCGATATTTTCTACCAGATTGGATATAATCTTGGTATGGAGTTTCAGATTCAGGATGATATTCTGGATATGAGCCGTGATTCCCAAAAACTGGGCAAACCGGCAGGCAGTGATTTAGCTCACGGTATTATGACGCTGCCGACCATTCTGGTGCTGCAGAAGGAATTTGCCGGGAAAGAGGAACTGATTCATTCTATTAAAAGCCAGTTCCCGGGCGGGCAGGCAGAGGTGAATCGCGCCATTTCCATTATCATTCGTCAGGGCGGTCTGCAGGATGCGGAAGCCTACGGCGAAGGATATCTGGCACAGGCGACAGCTTGCATAGAACAGCTGCCTGACGTGAAACTGAAGAAACAGCTGATGAGCGGCGTAAAATTTTTGCGAGAGAGGGCTTTTTAGAGATGACCAGTATGTATCCTGTTACGTTGAATTTAACAGGGAAACGCTGTACCGTTGTGGGTGGCGGACAGGTAGCGCTGCGCAAAGTAACTTCGCTGACCGAACAGGGGGCGAATGTTACTGTGATCAGTCCGGAACTGACGGACGAGCTGCTTGCCATGCAGGAGCAGTTTGTGTGGAAGAACTGTGCTTATCAGGACGGTATGCTGCAGGGCAGTTTTTTAGTGATTGCAGCCACCGACAGCCGGGCGGTCAACCATGCTGTTGCAGAATGGTGTGAGGAAAACCAGGTGCTTGTGAATGTGGTGGACAGTCGGGAGGAAAGCAGTTTTACCGTGAATGCTATGGTGCAGCGCGGCGATTTGCTGCTGGCAGTATCCACAAACGGAATCAGCCCGGCGGTATCTCGCAGAATCCGACAGGAACTGGAACAGTATTACGGGCCTGAGTACGGTGTGATGCTTGAAATTCTTGCCCAGGCACGGCAGGAGGCCATGGAATCTGTTCAGGATGCCGGAAAACGACGGCAGTTTTTGCAGTCGGTAGCTGATATGGAACTGCCGGAACTGCTGAAAAAAGATACAAAAGAGGAAGTTCAAAAAAGGGTGAAATTATGTCTATCATCTTACTTGGATTAAACTATAAAAGTGCATCGGTAGAAATTCGGGAAAAAGTTTCTATGTCCAAAAACAACATTCAGCGCAATGCAGAAACACTGCAGAAGCTGGAGGCTGTGGACGGGATTGCCATTCTTTCTACATGCAACCGGACAGAATTTTATCTGGACGGTGCCGATGATTCTGTGGCGGTGGATTCCATGCTGCAGTTTATCAGCGCATACAGCGGATGTTCGGTGGAACTGTTGCAGCAGCACATGTATGTGATGAAAGAACGGGAAGCGGTAGAACACCTTTTCACGGTGGCAGCCGGGCTTGACTCTATGATTCTGGGGGAAAGCCAGATTCAGGGCCAGGTGCAGGATGCCTACAACTATGCACTGGAATTCGGGTTGTCCAGCAATATTTTAAATACCCTGCTGATGAATGCGCTGACGTTAGGCAAACGGGTGCGTACCGAAACCTATATCGACCGTCAGGCGGTGTCCATCAGTTCGGCTGCGGTGGAACTGGCCAAACAGGAGCTGGGCACACTGGAAAATAAAACAGTGCTGATTGTTGGTGCAGGGGATACCAGCGAACTGGCGGCTCGTCATCTGGTCAGCAACGGCATCAGCGGTGTGATTGTGGCTAACCGTACCTTTGACCGGGCAAAGCGTCTGGCCGATGAATTCGGCGGCAAGGCGGTTCGGCTTGATCATTTTGGCTCCTATCTGGACAGTGCTGATATTGTAATCAGCTGTACCGCATCGCCGAAATATATTATTGAGAAAAAAGATATCGAGCGGCTGGTTGGTCAGCGTACCAAACCGCTGCTGTTTATCGATATTGCCGTACCGCGCGATATTGACCCGGCAGTGGCGGAGCTGGACAACGTGTTCCTGCACGATATTGACGATATGCAGAATGTTGTGGCGCAGAATCTGGAAGGCCGCCAGAAGGAAGCGGTGAAGGCACGTCGAATTGTAGAAGAGGAACTGGAAAATTTCTTCTTCTGGCTGGATTCGCTGCTGGTTGTGCCGACCATCGTAAAACTGCGGGCACAGGCAGAACATATCAAGAAAAAAGAAGTGGAAAAAGCATTGCGCCGCATTGATAATGTGACGCCGCGCGAAAAGAAAATCATTGAACAGCTGGCGCACTCCATTGTGAGTCAGTGGCTGCACAAACCGATGTATAACCTGCGGTATCTGGCCGGGAACCATGAGGACCGCATTGACTGTTATATGCGTGCGATTGACGATTTATTCGGTCTGTCCGAGCTGGAGGAACCGAAGGAAAATGAGGTGAAGCAGGATGAGTAAAACTGTAATCAGGGTTGGTACTCGCGACAGTATTCTGGCTATGTGGCAGACGCAGTTTGTGGTGGATGAATTGAAGAGAGTGACCGACCAGTATGAATTTGAAATCATCTCGCTGAAAACAAAAGGTGATAAAATTCTGGACGTTGCGCTGGCAAAAATCGGCGACAAGGGTCTGTTTACAAAAGAACTGGAAGTTGGTCTGCTGGAGGGCGAAATCGATTTTGCAGTGCACAGCATGAAAGATATGCCGACTGCGCTGCCGGAAGGCCTGCAGATTTCGTCCATGTTAAAACGGCACAATCCGGCGGATGCATTTGTTTCTGATAAATACAGCTCCTTTGCCGAACTGCCGGAAGGGGCGAAGGTGGGAACCAGCAGTTTACGCCGCCGGGCCCAGCTGCTGCATGCCCGTCCGGATCTGGATATTCATGATCTGCGCGGCAATGTGCAGACCCGTCTGCGCAAAATGAGAGATGAAAACTTTGACGGCATCATTTTAGCTGCTGCTGGTCTGGAACGTCTGGAAATGTTCGATGAAATCAAAGAGGAATTAAGCTACGATATCTGTCTGCCTGCTGTCAGCCAGGGGGTTATCGGTGTGGAAACCCGTGAAAACGACCCTGAAATCATTGCGCTGGTGCAGCTGGTCAATGACAGAGAAGCGGAACTCTGTGTGAAAGCAGAGCGTGCACTGCTCAAATCGCTGGAGGGTGGCTGTCAGATTCCGATTGGTGCTTATGCAGAATTGAAAGAAGATACCGTCGTGCTGGAAGGAATGGTTGGTTCTCTGGATGGTAAAACCATTATCCGGGAATCCATCAGTGGTGCTGCAGAACAGTGTGAACAGCTGGGGCAGACTCTGGCAGGCCGTCTGGCTGAACAGGGCGGACAGGCTATTTTAGAAGAAATCAGAATGGAGCTGAATCCATGAGCAAAGGAAAAGTATATTTGATTGGTGCCGGTCCTGGCGATATTAAACTGATTACCGTGAAAGGGCTGGAATGCATCCAGAAAGCAGACGTGATTGTATATGACCGTCTGGCAAACCCTCGTCTGCTCAGCTATCGCAGACCGGATGCAGAACTGATTTATGTGGGAAAATCTCCTGACCGTCACACACTGACACAGGATGAAATCAATAATGTGCTGGTAGAAGAAGGCCTGAAAGGCAAAGTGGTAGCCCGCTTAAAGGGCGGCGACCCTTATGTGTTTGGCCGCGGCGGGGAGGAAGGCGAAGAACTGCGCAAAGCAGGCGTCGAGTTTGAAGAAGTGCCTGGTATTACTTCCGCTATTTCTGTACCGGCTTATGCAGGGATTCCAATCACCCATCGTGATTTCACTGCAAGCTTTACTGTGGTAACCGGCCATGAGGAACCTGGCAAAGAAACTAGTAATATCAACTGGCCTCGTTTAGCACAGGACCCGGGCACACTGGTATTCCTGATGGGCGTTGGCAATCTGCCGCAGATTGTTGAAAATCTGGTTGTGAACGGCAAAGATGCCCGGACACCGATTGCGCTGATTCGCTGGGGGACCCGTCCGGAACAGCGTGTGGTAACCGGCACTCTGGAAAACATTGTGGATGTTGTAAATAAATCAGGTTTAAAATCTCCTGCGATTATCATTATCGGTCAGGTTGTAACCCTGCGCGAAACGCTGCGCTGGTTTGAAGATAAACCATTATTCGGCAAACGCGTTCTGGTAACCCGTTCCCGCGAACAGGCCAGTGTGCTGAGCGAAAAACTGGAGGATCTGGGTGCGGAAGCGTGGGAATATCCAACCATCAAAATTCAGGAGCCGGACGATTTGGCAGCACTGGATAACGCTGTGGCAGAAGCCGGCAATTACAACTGGATTGTATTCACCAGTGTAAACGGTGTGAAAATGTTCTTCCAGCGTCTGAAAGCGCAGAAGCTGGATATCCGCAGTCTGAAAGATGCAAAAATCTGTGCCATCGGACCGAAAACAGCAGAGGAACTGGAAGAACGCGGCCTGCTGGTGGATGTGATGCCGGAAGTATTCCGCGCCGAAGCAGTGATTGAAGCTATGAAAGACCGTATCCAGCCGAGCGATAAAGTATTGCTGCCGAGAGCGGATTTAGCCCGCCAGGTACTGGTGGACAGCTTAATCCAGTTAGGGGCGGAAGTAAACGAAGTGATTGCGTATCAGACTGTGCTGGCGGATGCGGCAGATACCCGGCTACTGCTGGAAAAACTGCAGGCTGGTGAAATTCATGTGCTGACCTTTACCAGTTCTTCCACCGTAACCAACTTCCTGCAGTTAATCGGGGAGAATCGTTCGCTGATTGAAGGCATTACCGTAGCATGTATCGGGCCAATCACTGCTGAAACCGCTGAGAAAAACGGTCTGAAAGTAGATATCTGTGCAGAACAGTACACCATCGATGGTCTGGTAAGTGCGATTCAGAACTATTTCCAGAAATAAGAAAAGAGGTTATGCATGATGTTTCCAGAAACAAGAATGCGTAGATTTAGAAGAACAGAAAATATTCGCAAACTGGTGCGGGAAACCCGCGTTCATGCCGAACAGTTAATCTATCCGATTTTTGTGGTAGAAGGCGATGACCAGATTAATCCAATTGATTCCATGCCGGGTATTAACCAGTATTCGCTGGATCATCTGCTGGAAGAAGTAGAACGCGCAGTGGAAGTTGGTATCAACAGCATTATTCTGTTCGGGATTCCGGCAGAAAAAGATGCGGTTGGCACCCAGGCCTATGCGGAGGAAGGCATTGTACAGCAGGCGATTCGCAAAGTACGTGCAGCTTATCCGGAGTTAGTGATTATTGCTGACTGCTGCCTGTGTGAATACACAAGCCATGGTCACTGCGGGATTGTGACACCGGAAGGTGAAATTCTCAACGACCCGACCCTGAGTCTGCTGGCAAAAACTGCGGTATCTCAGGCTGCAGCCGGTGCCGATATCATTGCCCCGTCTGATATGATGGACGGCCGTGTTGGTATGATTCGCGCCGCGTTAGATCAGGCCGGTTATCCGGATGTGGCTGTGATGGCCTACTCTGCAAAATATGCGTCTGCATTCTACGGTCCGTTCCGTGATGCGGCAGGCTCTGCACCGCAGTTTGGTGACCGCAAAACCTATCAGATGGATCCTGCCTGCAGTGTTCGTCAGGCAATGCACGAAACCGAGCTGGATGTGGAAGAAGGCGCGGATTACATTATTGTGAAACCGGCGTTATCCTATCTGGATATCATGGCAAGAACAAGAGAAGCGTTTTATCAGCCGATTGTTGCCTACAACGTAAGCGGTGAATATGCCATGGTAAAAGCGGCTGCGCAGAACGGCTGGATTGATGAAAAGAAAATTGTGATGGAAATCATGACCGGTTTTGTTCGTGCCGGTGCCGATATGATTTTAACCTACCATGCAATCGATGTAGCGAAATGGTTGCAGGAAAATAAATAAAGAAACGGAACCAAGAAAGGGGATAGTATGATGGACTTCACAAATTCTAAAAAATTATTTGAAGAAGCACAGGAACTGATTCCAGGCGGTGTAAACAGCCCTGTTCGCGCATTCAAGGCAGTTGGCGATCATCCGGTATTTATCGCAAAAGGGGAAGGATCCAAGCTGTACGATGTGGACGGTAACGAATATGTAGATTATATCTGCTCCTGGGGTCCGCTGCTGCTGGGGCATCAGCCGGAAGCAGTGACCAAAGCTGTGCAGGATGCGCTGCTGAAAGGCAGCACTTATGGTGCACCGACTGCACTGGAAGTAGAAATTGCAAAACTGATTGTGGATGCTGTACCTTCCGTTGAAATGGTTCGTATGGTCAACTCCGGTACCGAAGCTACCATGAGTGCCATTCGTCTGGCTCGCGGCTATACAAAACGCAATAAATTAGTAAAATTTGAAGGGTGTTACCATGGCCATGCCGACCATCTGCTGATTAAAGCAGGTTCCGGCGCATTAACATTTGGTGTTCCATCCAGCCCGGGTGTTCCAGAATCTATTGCTTCTGAAACATTAACCGCAAGCTATAATGATTTAAACAGCGTGAAAAAGCTGTTTGCTGAATATCCAGATCAGATTGCAGCTGTGATTGTAGAACCGGTTGCCGGGAATATGGGTCTGGTTCCTCCGGCCGAAGGCTTCCTGGAAGGCTTACGCGAAGTGACAAAAGAACACGGCGCACTGTTAATCTTCGACGAAGTAATCAGCGGGTTCCGCGCTTCCTATGGCGGTGCTCAGAAAGTATTTGATATCATGCCGGATATTACCTGCCTGGGTAAAATCATCGGCGGCGGTCTGCCGGTAGGTGCTTACGGCGGCCGTAAAGAAATTATGCAGCATGTTGCACCGGTTGGCCCTGTATACCAGGCTGGTACCTTATCCGGGAACCCGGTAGCTATGGCTGCAGGGATTGCTACTCTGAACGAGCTGGCAAAACCAGGTGTATATGAAGCTGTAGAAGCAAAAACAAAAACACTGGCACAAGGTGTACAGGCTGCTGCAGATAAAGCCGGCGTGACTGTATCCATCAACCAGAGCGCTTCTTTGATGACAGTATTCTTCACTGAGCAGAAAGTAGACAGCTATGCAGCTGCCATGAGTTCTGATACAGCAAAATTCAAAGTATTTTTCCAGTCGATGCTGAATCAGGGCGTATATCTGCCGCCATCCCAGTTTGAATGCTGGTTTGTATCTCTGGCACACAGCGATGAAGATATTGCAAAAACAATCGCTGCTGCAGAGCAGGCATTTGCAGAAGTAGCTGCCATGTAAAATTCTGTGCTGCTGATAATTCGTGACGGCACAGATAAAAATTTGACTGTTGAGTCCGGAGCCTGCATCTGCTATAATGCTGTATGCAGGCTTTGAGATGTGTATAAAAGAGGTGACCGCTGTGCAGGAGCAGAACACATATTATTTGAATCAGATTTGCAGCCGGAACGCGCTGTATACCCAGCAGACAGGCCGGACCAAAAAATGTCTGACCCATACCTTCGGCTGCCAGATGAATGAACGGGATTCGGAAATTCTGTTTGGTTTTCTGACACAGATGGGTTATGAGAAAACAGACAGCGAAGCCGATGCCGATCTGATTCTGTTTAATACCTGCTGTATCCGTGAAAAAGCGGAGAGCAAGGTACTGAGTCAGCTGGGCGAGCTGAAAAAACTGAAAAAGAAAAATCCAGATATGATTATCGGGGTATGCGGCTGTATGATGCAGCAGAAAGGCATGGCGGATACCGTGCGTATTTCCGCGCCGCATGTGGATTTAATCTTCGGCACTCACAATCTGCACCATCTGCCGGAATACATCTACAATTTGTATCAGGGAAAAGGAAAACAGATTGCCATTCTGGATAAAGAGGAAGCCGTGCAGGAAGGTCTGCCGACCTATCGAGAAGATCCGTATCGTGCACTGGTGAATATCACATACGGATGCAATAATTTCTGCACCTACTGCATTGTGCCTTATGTGCGCGGCCGGGAACGAAGCCGTAAACAGGCTGACATTGTGCAGGAAGTGAAACAGATGGTGGCGGAAGGTGTGGTGGAAATCACCCTGCTGGGCCAGAATGTAAACAGCTACGGGCTGGATTTGCAGGACGGCACCAGTTTTGCCGGACTGCTTCGGGAACTGAACGAAATCGAAGGGTTGCGCCGCATTCGTTATATGACCTCTCACCCGAAAGATTTAACCGAGGAACTGGTGAAAACCATTGCCGAGAGCAGCAAAGTGGTAGACCATTTCCATCTGCCGGTGCAGTCTGGCAGTACACGGATTCTGGAGCTGATGAATCGCCGCTATACCAAAGAGGATTATCTGCATCGGGTGGAAATCATTCGCAAATATATGCCGAATGCATGCATCACCACCGATATTATTGTGGGATTCCCCGGTGAAACCGAGGAAGATTTCCTTGAAACCGTTGACCTGGTAAAACAGGTCAGATTCGACAGTGCCTTTACCTTTATCTATTCCAAACGCACCGGTACCCCGGCTGCCCGGATGGAAGACCCGGTAACACTGGACGAGAAAAAAGACCGGCTGCAGCGCCTGAACGATGTGCTGAGCGATATCGGCCGGACAATCAATGACAAGCTGCAGGATACTGTAGTGGAAGTGCTGGTGGAAGGACCGAGCAAAACCAACGCGGACATGCTGACCGGCCGTACCACAAGCAATAAAACAGTTATTTTTGCAGGTGACCCGTCCCTGGTGGGGCAGATGGTGAAGGTTCACATCACCGAAGCCCAGACCTGGGTGTTAAAAGGGAGCCTCGCTGAATAAAATAAAGAATTTTTTTAATTTACACGGAGGTGCTACTGTGGATATTTTCACAAAAGCAAAAGACTTAGCAGATGCAATTGCTAACTCTGCAGAACTGGCTTCTCTGAAAGAAGCAGAAATGAAAATGATGATGGACACTGAAGCTAGAGAAATCGTAGAAGAATATCAGGGTATCCAGATGGATGCAATGAACAAAGGCCTGAGCTACGAAGATCTGTCTGAAGAAGAAAAGAAACATGTAGAAGAACTGGAAGCAAAAATGAATGAAAACGCTAACATCAGCGCATTCTTAGGTGCTAACCAGGCATTCGAACAGATTATGCGTTCTGTTAACATGATTATCAGCGCAGCAATCAATGGCCAGCAGGGTGGCGGATGCAGCGGCTGCAGTTCCTCTGGTGCAGATGGAAGCTGCAATTGCGGGGGCAGCTGCGGCAGCTGCTAATTGCAGATGAGCAGAGTATACGCAACAGCATAATGCACAAATAAAAACGGTATCAGCAAATGAGTGGATTCAAATGCTGATACCGTTTTTTTATAACTTGACAATTCAAGAGAAAAAGAGGAAAGTGTTATCGATTAAGCGTTGCGTTCTGCAATAATTTTTTCTGCAATTCTTGCAGGAACTTCTTCATAATGATCCAGCGTCATGGTGAATTTGCCGCGGCCCTGGGTCATTGCTTTCAGGTCAATCACGTATTTCTGTACTTCAGACATTGGAGCCTGTGCCTGAATCACCTGCAGTTTGCCGTCAGCAGTAGGTTCCATACCCATGATACGGCCGCGTTTGCTGTTCAGGTCGCCCATGATATCGCCCATGTAAGCTTCTGGAACAGTAATGCGCATATCCATAATTGGTTCTAACAGAACAGGACCGGCCTGTTCTGCACCTTTTTTGAACCCGCCGGAAGCAGCGATTTTGAACGCCATTTCGTTGGAGTCAACCGGATGGTAGGAACCGTCATACAGAGTAACTTTGATGTTTCCCAGAGGATAGCCCGCCAGGATACCCTGTGCCATTGCTTCGCGCACACCTTTTTCAACAGCAGGGAAGTAGTTCTTTGGAACAGCGCCGCCGAATACTTCTTCCGCAAACAGGAAGTCGTCTTCTTCGTATGGTTCGATACGCAGCCATACATCACCGTACTGGCCTGCACCGCCGGACTGTTTCTTGTGTTTACCCTGTACTTCAACTTTTTTCTTGATGGTTTCACGGTAAGGAATCTGTGCCGGTTTCAGCACAACGTCCACACCGAATTTATTTTTGAACCGTTCTGCCACAACTTCCAGATGGGTTTCCCCAACGCCGGACAGCAGGGTTTCGTGGGTTTCTGCGTTTTTCTCCAGCTGCAGAGTTGGATCTTCTTCTAACAGACGGCCCAGTGCATTACTCATCTTATCGTCATCGTCTCTGGATTTTGGAGACAGAGCGAAGGTGAGGTTAGGCGCAGGGAATTTGATAGGTGCCAGTTCCGGCACATTCGAACCTTTGATGGTTAAAGTGTTGCTGGTCTGGGTATTCTGCAGTTTTGCAATGGCAACGATGTCGCCGGCATTGACTGTGGTAACGGAAGACTGCTGTTTCCCGCAAGGAATAATAAAGCCGTTTACTTTTTCTTCGGTGTCATTGTTCACGTTATAGATACCGTCACCGGCATTGAACTGACCGTCGATGACTTTCAGGAAACTCAGTTTGCCCACAAACGGGTCAGCCAGTGTTTTGAATACGATAGCGCTGGCAGGAGCCTGTGCATTGACGGTAGGAACCGGCAGCAGGTCTACACAGAAATCCAGCAGGGTGTTGATACCCATGTTTTTCGCAACAGAACCGCCCAGAACAGGGAAGATTTCCCCGTTTGCGATCCCCATACGCAATGCGGAGCGGATTTCCTTGTTGGTAGGAATCTCGCCTTCCAGATATTTCAGCAGCAGTTCATCACAGGATTCCGCAGCCACTTCGATTAAGTAAGTGCGCTGTGATTCGTAATCATCCATATATTCTTCCGGAATCGGAATTTCGATTGCTTTGCCGTCTTCGAATTTATAAGCTTTTTCGTTCAGCAGGTCAATCATACCAGTGAAATTGGCTTCTTTGCCCATCGGCAGCTGCAGAGGCACAATACCGGTGCCGTATTTTTCACGCATTGCTTCCACAACTGTTTCAAAACAGGAGTTTTCCCGTTCCAGCTTATTGACAAAAATAATCCGCGGCAGCTTATTGTTTGCTGCGATATCCCAGATTACTTCTGTCTGAACTTCGATACCTGCCACGCCGCAGACAACCATCAGCATGTTGTCAACTGCACGGGTAGTAGAGATTACTTCACCGATAAAATCTGCATAACCTGGTGTGTCAATCATATTTAATTTTGTGCCGTTCCATTCGATTGGCGCCAGAGAAGAAGAAATGGTTACCTGACGTTTGATTTCTTCCGGCAGATAGTCTGTTACGGTGGTGCCGTCTTCAACTTTGCCTAAGCGATTTGTGAAACCTGCATTGAACAGCATGGTTTCCAGTAACGATGTTTTGCCGGAGCCACTGTGCCCGGCGATGCCAATATTGCGGATATCTCCTGTCTGATATACTTGCATAATGTCCACCCCTTGAGTTTAATAAAATAAGCTAATTATTAAATTAGACATAAATTGATAAAATCCTTCAATTTTTTTTATATATTTCAGAAAATTTTTCAAATACGGATTTCCAGCCATTCTTTTACGCCTAAAGCCCGCCAGTCTGACATAAGTATAGAGAAATAAAAAGAAGGCGGGAATCACAATGAAAAATAAATTTCTGCAAGGCACATTAATTCTGCTGGTCACCAGTATCCTGCTGCGAGGGCTGGGCTTTGCGTATCAGATGCTGATTGTGCGTTTTGCCGGCACCGAAGCGGTGGGGCTGCTCAATATGAGTTTTCCGTTCTATATTATTCTGGTGGTGCTGGCCACGGCCGGTATGCCGGTGGCCATCGCCAAACTGACCGCTGAGTATGTATCTCGGGGGAAGGAATGGCAGATTACCTCCATGATGCGAACGGCTTTTCTGCTGGTAGGCATCCTCAGCCTGTGCGGTCTTGCAGCGGCAGTTTTTTTGCTGCCCCGGCTGTTTGCGCTGCTGGGTACCGAAGACCGGGTGGCGCGCTGTTTTTGTGTGCTGATTCCTGGTATCCTCATTGTGCCATTTTCTTCGGTGATGCGGGGCTACTTTCAGGGTATGCAGCAGATGATTTATCCGTCACTGGGGCAGGTGGCAGAACAGGTAATCCGTGTGGTGAGCGGGCTGATTCTGATTGTCTGGGTCTGTCCCCGCGATGTGATTTCGCTGGCTATGGGGCTGGCGGCAGCTGCCATGCTGGGTGAGCTGGGCGGTTTGATTCTTCTCTGGGGCTTTTATCTCTATACACGGCATAAACAAAAACGGAAAGCAGGGAGCCCTACCCGCAAAAACAATTCGGTTCTGCCCGATTTAGTGGCGTTAGGACTGCCTACTACCTTTACTCGGCTGACCAGCAGTGTGGATATGGCCATCGAGGCCAGTCTGGTTCCGTTCTGCCTGATGGCGGTCGGGTACAATGCCAGCCAGGCGGCAGGCATTTACGGGCAGTTTTCCGGTGTGGCAGTCAGTTTGATCACCATCCCCACCGTTTTGACCGGGGCCCTGGCAACGGCTCTGATTCCGGCTGTTTCCGAGGCCGATGCCGCAAAAAATCAGCGCACTCTGGAGCAGCGCTGCCGGCAGTCGGTGCGCATTACCTGGATGTTCAGTCTGCCGGTGATTCTGGTCATCTATGTATACGGTGAGCAATTGTGCCGCATTCTGTTTCATATTGAAGGGCTGGGTGCCATGATGCGGATGCTGTCGTTCGGCGCTGTATTTATGTATCTGGAGCAGACGGTGGTGGGAATCCTGCAGGGGCTGGGACAGACAAAAACGGTGTTTGTCAATAATTTTATGGGTTCGGCTGCCAAACTGATCGGCATGTATTACTGTATCCGTATACTGGAATGGGGCAGTATCGGTATTGCAGGCGGAATGGTGCTGGGTTACGGCCTGCAGTGCCTGCTGAATCTGGCAGCTTTAAGCCGTAACGTGCAGATTCGCATGAGCTGGAGAGAAATGATGCTGCCGGTGGCTGGCAGTGCGGGTATGCTGGCTGTGATTAGAGGAGTGTCGTCCTTTCAGATGGAATATAATATCATTCTGCTGCTGGCCATGGGAGTGGGCGGATGCCTGTATCTGCTTTTTCTGCTGATAACCGGTCAGATTTCTGATTTAACCGGTAGAAAGAAGGAATACTAGAGAGGAAATCCTATCAAAAAATAAGATTTTTCCTGCTTGGAATTGTCTGGCTGTGCAATTTATGATAAAATATGATGGTATGTAGAAATGGGGGTTCGAAATGGTAGAATCGCTGGTTAACTGGTTTACAACATTATTTGCTGACAGGCTGCCTGGAGAGCTGGTTGTGTTTCTGCTGTCCATGATGCCTGTTCTGGAACTGCGAGGCGGGCTGATTGCATCAGCGCTGTATGGGATTCCTATCGTGGAGGCCGTCTGCATCTGCTTTGTGGGAAATCTGATTCCGCTGCCATTTATTTTATTGCTGATTCGTCCGGTTTTTAACTGGCTACGGCAGACTTCGCTGTTCCGTCCGCTGGTGGAAAAGCTGGAGCGCAAAGCCATGGGGAAAAGTGACACTATCCGGAAGTATGAATTCTGGGGACTGCTGTTTTTTGTAGGAATTCCGCTGCCGGGCACCGGGGCGTGGACCGGGGCACTGATTGCCTCTATGCTGAATATCAGCATAAAAAGAGCCATGCCGCCGATTATCCTCGGTTTAGGCATGGCCACAGTGATTATGTGTTTCGTTTCGTATTTCCTGCCCTGGGTCATCACACAGATGTAACCCTCTGCAGATTGTACAACTTAGTGATGGTCGCAGTCGTGATGATCACAGGCAACCAGATTGTCTTTCAGTTCACCGCGCAGCCAGGCTTCTGCAACTTCACGGACAGGGCCGGAGCAGCCGCGGACTACTTCGATACCGTTTGCGTTCAGCACATTTTTCGCGCCGTCACCCATATTGCCGCCTAACATCACCATAACGCCGGCCTGTGCCAGTATCGGAGCGATACCGGATTTGCAGCCGCAGCCTTCTGGAGATGCCATGGATTCTTCGGCAACAATCTGACGATTTTCGATGGTGTAGATGGTGTAGTGGTCACAGTGACCGAAATGTGCATCGATCACGCCGTCACGAGTTGGTAAACAGATTTTCATGATTAATTCCCCCTGAAGTATAGTAAATTAAAGGTTGCCTTTATTATAATACAAAGTTTACAGAATTACAATATAGATTATACAAATAGATGAGATAAGAGAGGAAGTGGCAGTATGATTCCGCAGAAAAGAAAAGCCCATCTGCAGCGCCTGCTGCATCGACTGAATATTAATATGCGAGATCTGGAACAACTGAGTATGGCCCTGACCCATCCGTCGTTCCTGCTGGAAAAAGAGGGCAGCAGCGAACTGGTGAACAACCAGCGACTGGAGTTTTTAGGTGATGCGGTGGTGGATCTGGTTGTGGGCCAGTATCTGTTTGAAGAATTCCCGCACAAGCCGGAAGGAGAGCTGACTAAAATGCGTGCAGCGCTGGTTTGTGAGAGTAGTCTGGCCAGTGCAGCCCGCCGTGTATCGCTGGGCGAATATCTGCTCATCGGTAAAGGAGAACGGGGATGCGGCGGTGCCGACCGGTCGTCCAATCTGGCTGATGCGTGGGAGGCTATGGTAGGCGCTATTTATCTGGAACTGGGCATTGATGCAGTTCGCCCGCTGATTTTAAAAAACATCCGTCCGGAGCTGGAGCAGGTTCGCAAAGGACATTACGGGGATTACAAAACCCAGCTGCAGGAAGTGGTGCAGCGCCACAGAGATGATACTATCAGCTATGAGATTATCCGTGAGGAAGGACCGGATCACGCCAAAAAATTTACTGCCTGCGTGCGCATCAACGGAGAAGTGTGTGCAGAAGGCGAAGGCAAAACCAAGAAAGAAGCAGAACAGACGGCAGCCTGCCGAACCCTGATTAAACTGGGGATTATCGAGCAGTAAGAAACCATCCGACAGAAAAGAGGTGTGTACATGTACTTAAAAAGACTGGAGATTCAGGGGTTTAAGTCTTTTGCAGACAAGGTGGAGTTTGAATTTCCCAGTGGAATTACGGCTATTGTAGGGCCTAATGGCAGTGGGAAGTCCAATGTGGTAGACAGCATCCGCTGGGTACTGGGCGAACAGAGCGTCAAAAATCTGCGCGGCAGCAAAATGGAAGACGTGATTTTTGCCGGCAGTAATGACCGCCGCCCGCTGGGGATGGCCCAGGTTTCTCTGACGCTGGACAACAGCGCCCGCATTTTTGATCTGGATTTTGAGGAAGTCACGGTATCCCGCCGATTGTACCGCTCCGGCGAGAGCGAATACCTGATTAACAAATCGCCGAGCCGTCTGAAAGATATTCAGGAATTATTCATGGATACCGGGCTGGGCCGCGAAGGGCTATCCATTATCAGCCAGGGGAAAGTGGACGAGATTCTGTCGCTGAGACCGGAAGACCGCCGCGGGTTAATTGAGGAAGCGGCAGGGATTATCAAATACAAATACCGCAAGCGGGAAGCAGAGCGCAAATTGAAAGACACCGAGGAACATCTGGTTCGTGTGGAGGATATCATCACCGAGCTGGACGAGCGGGTGGGCCCGCTGGGGGAACAGGCCGAAAAGGCAAAACAGTACCATGCCGGCAAGGAAGAGCTTGACAGGCTGGAATTATCGCTGGAAGTACACGATATTGCCCGCAATCAGGCACAGGAAAAACAGCTGCTGAGCGCAAAACAGCAGATGGTAGACCAGATGGCGCAGCAGGCCGCCGTATTATCGGGGCAGGAGGCCGAATTGACACAGCTGCGGTTTGAATCTCAGCAGCAGGAGGCCATGTATCAGGAACAGCAGCAGGCCTTTTACGATTTACAGAATCAGCTGGAACGGCGCAGCAACCAGATGAGTGCCAGTCAGCAGCTGTTAGACAACACAGCAGAGCAGATGAGCCGCCTGGCAGGGGAACTGGAAGCACAGAAAACAGAAGTACAGACGCTTCAGACCGGCATGCAGGAAAAACAGAACCAGGCCGGTGAGGCCGAGCAGCTGTTCCGCCAGCAGCAGACTGTGGTGCTGGAACAGGATAAAGAGCTGCGCCGGATGGAACTGCAGCTTGCCCAAATCGAACAGCAGCAGGAACGGCACAAAAATGAGGTATTCTCCAATATGCAGGAACAGGCCCGCAACCATAACCTGCTGCAGCGCTTGGAACAGGATGTGTCCGGCGGAGGACGCAGCCGGGAAAAAATCGAGCAGAAAATTGCCGATTTAGAACAGCAGCTGGAAAAACAGAAAGCCGACGGCCGTGATTTACTGTCCCAGCTGGAAGAGCAGCAGGCGGAACAGAAAAAACACAGCGAGACAATTGCAGCACTGGAACACGAGATTGAACAGCGCAAACGCCAGCAGTTTCTGATGCGCCAGGCTCTGACCGAAACCCAGACCGCCTGGCAGGATAAGCAGTCTAAAGCCAAAGCGCTGAAAGAGCTGGAAGAGAGCGGCGAAGGCTACCAGTACGGGGTAAAATCGGTGCTGGAACAGAAAAACCGCGGTAAACTGCAGGGCATCATCGGTACGGTCAGCCAGCTGATTACCGTGCCGCAGCATCTGGAGAAAGCCATCGAGACAACCATGGGCGTCAGCCTGCAGAATATCGTTACCGCAGATGATAAACAGGCACAGGCTGCCATTCAGTATTTAAAAGAGCAGAAAAAAGGACGGGCAACCTTCCTGCCGCTGAACACCGTAAAAGGCCAGCGGGCAGAGGAGGACCTCAGCAAAGAGGAAAATGTGCTGGGGCTTGCCGTGGATTTGATAGAATTTGACGAACCATACGAAAAAATCATGCTGCACCTGTTAGGCAAGGTGTGGGTGGTTGCAGATCTGCCGTCGGCGGTGGCCATCGGCAAAAAACGGGGGTTCAGCCATCGCATGGTGACGCTGGACGGCGAACTGGTGACACCGGGCGGGGCTTTAACCGGCGGGAACCACGACAAAGAACGGGGCGGACTGCTGGCCCGTCAGCGTCAGATTGCCGAGCTGGAAGAAGCGGTAAAACAGCTGGCCGACCAGATGGCACGGCAGAATCAGGAGCTGGATGATTACTACGCCCAAACCGGCCAGAAAAAACAGGCTGTCACTGAACTGCGCAGCCGGGATGAAGAATTTATCCGCCGTGCTGCTCAGCTCGACCAGCAGCTGGCCCAGCAGGATAAAGAGGAAAAACGTTTGCAGAACGAGATCCGTCTGGAACAGTTCAGCTTAAAAGAGCAGGAAACTCTGCTGCAGAACCAGAAAATACAGCTGGAAGAAGAAACAGCCCGCAGACAGGCGCTTGCCGCACAGGAGCAGGCACTGAATCAGCAGGGTGAATCTTTGAAAGAACAGCTGCAGACTGTGCAGCAGAATCAGAAAGCGTTACAGGATGCGTATAATCAGAACGGCATTCAGCTTGCCACCGCCCAGCAGCGCTGGGAACTGCTTGACCAGCAGGCCAGAGAGGAGCGGCAGCGCTTTGCTGGCCTGCAGAATACTCTGCAGCAGAAAGAGGTCGAATACGGTCAGCTGCAGTATCGCAAAGAACAGTATCAGAAAGATATTGGTGAAAATCAGCAGATGATTGTGCAGGAACAGGAACAGTTATCCGCGCAGAACCAGACTCTGCTGGCTTACCGGGAAATCCGCCAGCAGCAGATGGAACGCATTGGCGCGTTGGAGGAAAGCGTAAAAACACAGCGCCAGAGTACCGACCAGCTCCGGGAACAGAAATATCAGCTGGAGCTGAACCTGAACAAGATTCAGGGCTATCTGGCCGGCGGATACCGCCGTCTGGCACAGAATTTTAACTGCACCTACGAAGAAGCGCAGGAAAAAGCCGTAACGCTGGAACATATTCCGCAGGTTCAGAAACGGATTCAGCAGCTGAAAAATCAGCTGAACAAGCTAGGTGAAATCAACTTCACTGCTATCGAAGAATACGAACAGGTGAAACAGCGTCTGGAATTTCTGCGCAGTCAGATTACCGACCTGCAGGATGCAAAACAGGCCCTGAACAAAGTCATTCAGGAAATGGAAAAGATTATGGCGCAGAAGTTTGCCGAAACCTACAAAGAGGTAAACGCCCGGTTCAGTGAAGTGTTCCAGTCGATGTTTGGCGGCGGACAGGCTCATCTGGAACTGTCAGACCCGGAAGATTATCTTTTAACCGGCATCGAGATTGTGGCCCAGCCGCCAGGCAAAAAAGAACAGGTGCTGACCCTGCTTTCCGGCGGCGAGCGTGCCATGACAGCCATCGCGCTGTTATTCTCACTGCTGACTGTAAAACCAAGTCCGTTCTGTATTCTGGACGAAATTGAATCGGCGCTGGACGATGTGAATATTGACCGTTTTGCACGCTTTATTCGCGAATATGCAGAAAAAACACAGTTTTTAATCATCTCGCACCGCAAAGGCACCATGGAGGCAGCTGATGTGCTCTACGGCGTTGCCATGGAAAACAAAGGTGTATCCAGGCTGATGTCGGTGAAAGTCAGCGATTACGCGTGAGGATACTCAGATAAAAAAGCAATATGATAATAAGATAGAATACTTTTGTCAAACAATATTTATCAAATCATACAATGGAGGGAACAGGCAATGGGATTATTTTCGAAATTAAACGACAGTTTGTCCAAAACCAGAAAAGGCTTCGTTGAAAAATTATTCGACAGCTTCACCGGCAAAGAAATTGACGACGATTTATACGATGAACTGGAAGAACTGCTGATTCAGGGCGATGTTGGGGTAAATACCGCTGTTGAACTGGTGGAACGGCTGCGCGAACGGGAAAAAACAGATAAACTGAAATATGCAGAACAGCTGAAAGATGCATTAGTTGATGAAATTGCCAAAATTATGGGCGATGAAGTGGCATCCTTTGATTTAGATGCGGACAGCCTGAATATTATTCTGGTTGTAGGGGTAAACGGTGTGGGCAAAACCACCAGCATCGGCAAACTGGCCAATCTGCTCAAACAGGACGGTCACAAAGTGATTTTAGGCGCAGGGGATACCTTCCGTGCCGCTGCCGCTGAACAGCTGAAAGTATGGGGCCAGCGTGTAGGCTGTGATGTCATCAGCCATCAGGAAGGGGCAGACCCGGCCGCCGTTGTGTTCGATGCCATCGCTGCAGCCAAATCCCGCAAATGTGACGTGCTGATTGTGGATACCGCCGGCCGTTTACAGAACAAATCCAACCTGATGAACGAGCTGAGCAAAATGCGCAAAGTGATTGACCGCGAAGCGCCTGGCTGCTTAAAAGAGGTGCTGCTGGTGCTGGATGCCACCACCGGGCAGAATGCTATCTCGCAGGCAAAAATTTTCGGGGATGCCACCGGCGTGACCGGCGTGGTTTTAACCAAGCTGGACGGCACTGCAAAAGGCGGTGTGGTTATCGGGATTCGCTCCGAGTTTGACCTGCCGGTAAAACTGATTGGTACCGGCGAAGCCATCGACAATATGGAATACTTTGATGCAAAAGCCTTCGGCAAAGCGCTGTTCTCCGATGAAGAAAGCCTGCAGGATGAAGTGGCAGAAAAAGTAGAAGCGCTGAAAGAAGAGGTCGCAGAACTGAAACAGGAAGCTGCTGAATGGACCGCAAACGCTAAAGTAGAACTGGAAGAACTGAAACAGGATATCAAAGAAGAAGTGGCTGAACTGCAGGCAGATATTCAGGAAGAAGTTCAGGAACTGAAAGAAGACGTAGAAGAATTTATTGCAGATTTACAGGATGACTTCCAGCAGGATGCCCAGGATGATATGGATGCACCGCTGGCAGAAGACCTGGACGATTATGTAGAAGAAGGGGATAAACCTCGCAAAAAAGGATTTTTCGGCGGATTATTCGGGGGGCGTAAATAATGGCAGTAAATCATAAAATCTGGATTCGCAATACACAGATTCTGACCATGACCGGCGCACCATTATTTGCCGGCGATATTCTGATTGAAAACGATAAAATTGCTGTGCTTGGCCAGGTAAGTGAAGAACAGGCGGCCGGCGCAGAAATCATCGACGGCAGAAATACCATTGCTATGCCGGGGCTGGTAAACACCCACACCCACGCAGCTATGACCCTGCTGCGCAGTTATGCCGATGATATGGAGCTGATGCCGTGGCTCAACGATAAAATCTGGCCGGCAGAAGCCAAATTTGTCAACGAATATATCTACTGGGGCAGTGCGTTGGCTGCAGTGGAAATGATTCAGAGCGGTACCACCACCTTTGCCGATATGTATGACAGCATGCATGAAGTTGCCCGCGTGACCGAAGAATCGGGTCTGCGTGCCAATCTGTCCCGCGGATGCGTGGTATTTTCCGACCCGGAACTGAAAAATATTCAGAAAAACGTGCGTCTGCACGAAAACTTTAACAACGCAGCCGACGGTCGTATTAAAGTGTGGTTTGCACCCCATGCGCCGTATACCTGCCCGCCTGCCTATGTAGAAAAAATTGTGGAAGCGGCAAAAAGCTGCAACGCAGGGATTCACGTGCATCTGGCAGAAACACTGGATGAACAGCGCCAGATTGCCGAAGGCTACGGCAAAACACCAACCGAGTATCTGAACGATTTAGGCGTGTTTGAACTGCCAACCCTGGCCGCCCACAGCGTATATTTAAACGATAACGACATTGCCATCTTAAAAGAACACAATGTAGGCATTGCACACAATCCGTCCAGCAATCTGAAACTGGCCAGCGGTATTGCCAACATTCCAAAATATCTGCGGGCCGGGTTAAACGTTGGCATCGGTACCGACGGATGTTCCAGCAATAATACGCTGAACATGTTTAAAGAAATGACTATCTGCTCGTTTGTACAAAAAGTCAATGCGATGGATCCAACTGTGCTGCCTGCTGATAGTATCCTGCAGCTGGCAACCATCGGCGGTGCAAAAGTACTGCGCTGGGACGATGAAATCGGTACACTGGAAGCTGGCAAAAAGGCTGACCTGATTCTGGTAGATCTCAACAAACCGCATTTTGCACCGTGGAATAACAGTGTCAGCGACCTGGTATATTCTGCACAGGGCAGTGATGTGAAAACTACCATCGTAAACGGTAACGTGCTGATGAAAAACTACGAAGTGCTGACCATGGACGTGGAAAAAATCATGGTCGAAACAGCTCGCATTGCCCGCAATGTGCTGTAGAGCAGTTGTTCTTGAATTTTTCTAGTCTTTGTGATAGGATAGTAGAGGTGTCTTATGGATTTGAAAACTACCATCGGTATCATGGCAGCCATTCTGGTAC
>JAFYPD010000067.1 GCA_017547685.1 Peptococcaceae bacterium | reverse complement strand
CACGGCTGACCGGATTCTGGACAAGGCTGTGCTGTTTAAACTGGATATGCAGGAAAGTATCCGGGTTGCCAAGGCAAAAGAACGGATGATGGCGTTTTAACTGCAGCAGAAAGATACGATTGTATTTTTTCTGTATCTTGTATTTTTTCAGGCAAAGCACTTTACAAGCAGAGCCATTCATAGTATGATATCAGTATACAATAATCTTCAGGGCGGGGTGTAATTCCCCACCGGCGGTAAAGTCCGCGAGCCTTCGGGTTGAGCTGGTGAAATTCCGGCACCGACAGTACAGTCTGGATGGAAGAAGAATCATAGTGCAGGTAATGAATATTTATATTCTATTATCCAACAGTGAGATTCAAGCCTCTGAAGATTTTCAGAGGCTTTTTGTTTTACAGTAATTCAGTGTAAAAACAGAAGCCTTCTGCAAAATCTATATTCAGGAGGGATCTGCAATGGAACAGGTCAAAGGAAGAACAGGAACAGTACAGCAATCAGGACAGAAAGGAATGGCACTTGGCACACTGACTAAAATAGCCATGCTGGCGGCGGTGGCAGGGGTGCTCATGCTGTTTGAAGCACCGCTGTGGTTTGCCCCGAGCTTTTACAAGCTGGATTTGAGTGAACTTGCTGTTATGATTGGCGCTTTGTCGATGGGGCCAATGGCAGGCGCCATCATTGAGCTGATTAAAATTTTACTGAACTTTGTGTTAAACGGCACCATCACCGGTGGTGTAGGGGAACTGGGTAATCTGCTGGTAGGCTGTGCCTTTGTGGTACCGGCTGCCTGGGTGTATAAAAAATATCACAATACCAAAGGCATGATTCTGGGTATGCTGATCGGCACAGTGTGTCTGGTGGCGCTGGGATCTATCGTGAACTATTATCTGCTGCTGCCGGTATATGCAACTGTATTCGGCCAGCCGCTGGAAGCGTTTGTGCAGATGGGTAATGTATTGAATCCAGCCATTGTGGATTTGAAAACATTCATCCTGTTTGCCGTGGCACCGTTTAACCTGCTGAAAGGCATCATCATCAGCGCTTTGACGTTTATGATTTACCGCAAACTGGGCCGCCAGCTGGAACAGTAAGATATGAAAAACTAAAGCCGCCTCCATATAATAGGAGAGCGGCTGTTTTATTGTGCAGAAATTCTGGAAACTGCATATGCTATGGATGGATCAGAAGCAATTAGTATATTCCCTGTAAAATTTCTGGGGAAAATTTAAAAGTTTTCTGTGTGAACTTCTGAGAACACGGGTACATAATAGTATCGGAATTTTAAAATTCGTATGACAACATTGGGAAAGAGAGGGATTGGCAATGGACGTGGTATTATTATCAAGATTGCAATTCGGCTTAACAACCGTATATCATTTCTTTTTTGTACCGTTAACCATCGGTTTAACGTTAATGGTGGCAGTTATGGAAACGATTTACGCGAAGAATGGAAATGAGGATTATAAAAAAATGGCAAAGTTCTGGGGCAAGCTATTGCTCATTAACTTTGCTATGGGTGTCGTGACGGGGATTGTGCAGGAGTTCCAGTTCGGCATGAACTGGTCGGGCTATTCCCGGTTTGTAGGTGATATTTTCGGTGCGCCGCTGGCGATTGAGGCACTGTTTGCCTTTTTCCTGGAATCCACCTTCCTGGGTATCTGGATTTTCGGCTGGGATAAACTGAAACCAATGATGCATGCGGCCTGTATGTGGATTGTGGCCGTTGCGTCATCGGTATCGGCGTTCTGGATTCTGCTGGCAAACTCCTTTATGCAGAATCCGGTGGGGTATGCCATCCGGAACGGCAGAGCAGAGATGGAAAGTTTTCTGGCGCTGCTGACCAATGACCATCTGCAGTATCAGTATCCGCATGTGATTACAGCGGCCTGGGCAACGGCAGGGTTCTTTGTACTGGGTATCAGTGCAATCAATCTGCTGAAAGGGCACGACAAGGCATTTTTCCAGAAATCGATGAAAGTTGCGACTGTGTTTGCACTGGTGGGCTCTCTGCTGGTTGCGGGCGTTGGCCATGCACAGGGGCAGCATCTGGGCGATGAACAGCCAATGAAAATGGCTGCGGCAGAGGCTCTGTGGGAAACCGAAGATCCGGCTGGTCTGGCACTGGCTGCAGTGATTGATGAAGAAACCGGTGAAAACACCTTTGAAATTGTACTGCCAAAGATGTTGAGTTTCATGATGCACAATTCTTTTGAAGGCGAAGTAAAAGGCATTCATGACCTGCAGGCTGAGATGGCGGCAGAACACGGCGAAGGCAATTATATTCCGCCGGTTACCGTGTGCTTCTGGGCATTCCGCGTGATGGTGGGTGCCGGCGGGCTGATGATTCTGTTTGCGCTGGCGGCGCTGGTATTCAACAAAACCGGCAAACTGGCCCGGAACAGACTGGTGCTGAAATTATTAGGTTTAGGCATTGCGCTGCCGTATCTGGCAAACTCGGCAGGCTGGATTCTGGCCGAGATGGGCCGTCAGCCGTGGATTGTGTACGGCTTACAGACGGTATATGATGGCGTCAGCGCATCGGTATCCGGTACAGAAGTGCTGATTTCTCTGGTTGGTTTCGCTCTGATTTACACCGTGCTGGCTGTGGTGGATGTTTACCTGCTGGCCAAATTCGGTGTGAAAGACGTACATGAGTTAGAAGTGAAGGAGGTGTAAACAATGGAACTGAATGTATTATGGTTTATTCTGATTGGCGTGTTGTTCGCCGGGTTCTTTATTCTGGAAGGGTTTGATTATGGTGTTGGGATTCTGCTTCCGTTTGCAGGGAAAAATGACACCGAGCGGCGCGTGATTTTAAATACCATCGGGCCATTCTGGGACGGCAATGAGGTTTGGCTGTTAACGGCAGGCGGGGCTATTTTTGCAGCCTTTCCAAACTGGTATGCAACCCTGTTCAGCGGCTTTTATCTGGCGTTTTTCCTGATTCTGTTCGGGCTGATTGTGCGCGGCGTGGCCATTGATTTCCGCAGCAAACTGGATAACCCGACCTGGCGCAAAACCTGGGATGGCTTATTCTTTATCGGCTCTCTGCTGCCGGCTTTGCTGTTTGGCGTGGCGGTCAGCAACTTTCTGACCGGTGTGCCGATTGATGCCAACATGGAATTCGTGGGCAATCTGTTCACATTGATTACACCTTATACCTTGCTGGGCGGCATTGTATTTGTTCTGGTGTTTGCGTTCCACGGCTCTCTGTTCCTGAGCCTGAAAAGCGGCGTGGAAGAGCTGAATGCCCGTGTGAAAGGTTACTCGGTTAAAATCGGTCTGGCTATGCTGGCGGTGACCGTTGCCTGGGTTATCTGCGGCGCTCTGATTACCGGTATTCTGAATTCTGTGATTGCAATTGTGGCTGTGGCTCTTGCAGCACTGTGCCTGATTATCGCCGTGGCACTGCAGTGGAAAGGCAGAAGCGGCCTGGCATTTGTGGCTTCCGTTGTGGCAATCTTATGTGTAACAGTGATGGTATTTGCAGCCATGTTCCCGAACGTGCTGATTTCCACCCTGAATCCGCTGTGGAGCCTGACCATCTACAACGCAAGCTCCAGCCCGTATACGCTGAAAATTATGACAATTGTGGCAGTGACATTAGTTCCAATCGTGCTGTGCTACCAGGCGTGGAGCTTCTGGATTTTCCGCAAACGGGTGACAAAAAACGATTTGCATTATTAAGATGTAAACTGATACTGACAGGTTAGACCAAAACGATAAAAGGGCTTCTCTCCAAACCGACCATTTGGGAGAAGCCCTTTTTGCGTAATCAATTTATGGAAGAAAGTATGCAAGATAATATGGAAGATAATACGGAAGATAATTTGAAAAACCAGATAATCAAACCGGATTCATTGATTTTTCTTTTTTATCGTGTATAATAGAGGAAGAAAATACGTAAGATAATATGGAAGTTGATTTGAATATTGATATAAAGATATATGGAGGTGTTTTTATGGAAGCGTATCAGCCGCCTTTTACGATTACCAATGAGATGTTGTCCTGTGTGGCGTCGATTTCAGAAAAAATTGGACGCATTACAGCCATCAGCAGTCTGGAATCAAAACCACATTTAAGAAAAATTAATCGTATTCGCTCTATTCATTCCTCGCTGCGGATTGAAGCCAATTCACTTTCCCTTGGACAGGTGCGAGATGTTATCAGCGGTAAATCTGTGCTGGGCGAACAAAAAGAGATTCAGGAAGTAAAAAATGCCTATGCAGCCTATGAACAGTTTTCGGAAATCAATCCGTACAGTATAAAAGATTTGAAGCATTTTCATGGCATTATGACAAAATACCTTGTATCGGAATCCGGCGAGTTCCGCAGAGGGGAAGAAGGCGTGTTCAGCGGAGACCAGTGTATTTTTATGGCACCTCCCGCACGATTTGTCCCTCAGTTAATGGATAGTCTGTTTCAGTGGATGCATCAGGCAAAAAATAATGTTCATCCGCTGATTTTGAGCAGCGTCTTTCATTACGAATTTGTATTCATCCATCCGTTTTCCGATGGCAACGGACGCATGGCAAGATTATGGCATACTGCGCTGTTAGCACAATGGAAACCGGTATTTGAGTATATCCCCATTGAAAGCCAGATTGAAAAATTTCAGGAGGAATACTATAATGCCATTGCCCAATGCCATGTAGATGGAGAATCTACCGTTTTTATTGAATTCATGCTGTCGCAGATTGACAGCATTCTGGACGATGTTTCCGTTCAAATCTATGAGGACAGTGAACAAATTTCAGAACAGCTCAGAAAGCTGCTTGCAGCGATGGAATACGATACCCCTTATACCGGCAATGCACTTATGGAGAAGCTGGGATTGAAATCGAAAGAAGGTTTTCGTAAAAATTATCTGCGTCCTGCAATCGATTTAAACCTGATCCATATGACCATTCCTGATAAGCCAAACAGCAGAAACCAGAGATATGTGAAGAAGTGATATAAGAAGTGATATATTGAAGAAAATATGAAACTGTATAACGAAACATAGAAAGAGAGCCGAGGAACTAATTATGCAAAAAATTGTATTTATGCTGCTATTATTTATAGCATTCTTTGCAACAGGATGTGCCGAGGAAGATATGCAAGTGCCAGAAGCTTCAACAACAACACAACCTATAGAAGAGGTTGATAGTCATGTCGCAGATAATACGGAGCAGAATGCTTCGGCAGAGTATGATAGCAATCGTCTGGATGACTATATGGCCTCCGTCAGAGAAAAGTCCGATAGCATCAAAACTTCTTTAGAGCAGGAGGCATTATCGCAGAGTGAAATGAATGTAAAATCGAAGGAATTATATGAACTGTGGGATAAAACGCTGAATGATTTATGGGGTGAATTGAAGAACCGCATGCCGGAAGCAGAATTTGTGAAACTGCAGGATGAACAGATTACATGGATTGCAGATAAAGAAAAAGCGGCACAAGCAGCTGGCAAAGATTTTGAAGGAGGATCTATGTATCCCCTGATTGTGAATAGCGAGGCTGCAGCAATCACAGAGAAACGTGTTTATGAGTTATATGAGATTCTAAAACAAACAGTATAATCGTTAAAAACTAGAAAAGCTTCCCGTCTATCAGAATCGGCAGATGATTCTGAGAAAACGGGAAGTTTTTTTGTGTAACCCTGCACAAATCCGGGTACATATTTATTATTCAATCACGGGAAAGGGGGCTGCGGCATGAAGATGGAACTGCCTGTGAGGTTTCAGAAAAATGATAGATTATATCTGGCTGGTGTTGTGCTGAGCGGCCTGCTGGAAGCGCTGCTGATTATTTTGCAGATGTATGTGATCAGCGGAATTGCGGATGCGGTATTTTTAAAAGGGATGCCGGTGTCTGCGGTGCAGAATGAATTTTTTGTGCTGGCGTTACTGATGGCTGGTGTGGTAGTTTCTGCACGGCTGGGCGGATGGCTGGCCGATGGGCTGGCCTTTTCGGTAAAGGATGCGGTTGCCTCGCTGCTGCTGGATAAAATGGACCGTTTAGGCGGTGTATACGGCAGCGGAACGGATTCGGGCAGCTGTATGATGCTGCTGACGGACGGTGTGGAGCGGCTGGAGGAATTTTTTGCACGTCTATTGCCGCAGGCTGTTAAAACGGCATTGGTTCCTGTGTTATTCTTTATTTTTATATTTCCGGTAGACTGGGTCAGCGGTCTTTTGCTGCTGATTACTGTTCCGATTATCATTGCTTTTATGATGCTGATTGGGCGGTTCAGCAAAAGTGCTTCTGAGAAGCAGTGGCGTGTGTTAAATCGGATCAGCGGATATCTGCATGATGCCATGGTGTATCTGCCGTGGCTGAAGCTGTGGGGCAAAGCAGAAGAAAGTGCGGCACAAGTGGAGAAACTGGCCAACGATTTCCGGGTGCGGACGCTGAAAGTGATGCAGGTTGCCTTTTTATCGGCTTTTGTGCTGGAGTTTTTCACCATGATTGGTGTGGCTCTGGTGGCTGTGACACTGGGCGTACGACTGGTGGAAGGTATGGTGGATTTTCAGATGGCGCTGTTTGTGATTTTGCTGGCGCCGGAATTTTATGTGCCGCTGCGTACCCTTGGCGGCAAATATCATGACAGTATCCGTGCCATGAGTGCATTGAAAGATATCAGTGCATTTCTCAACCGGGCGGAACCTGTGCGCGGCAATGATGCTGTTATATTCCAAAAAGCACCTGCCGTGGAGCTGAATCAGGCGGGTTACCGATATGCCGACAGCGGATTTACGCTGCAAAACATCAATCTCCGGTTAGAGGCGGGTACCAATACCGTTATCTTTGGCGAGAGCGGATGCGGCAAATCCACGCTGCTGGGTCTGGTGAGCGGTATGAAGCTGGCCGATACAGGCACCGTTTCCTGGGACGGCACAGATGTAAAACAGTTATCCCTGAACAATGTGCGGGAACAGATTGGCTTTATCGGGCAGGAGATTTATGTGTTCTCCGGCTCGGTGTACGACAATATTATACTGGGCGATGGAACTATCACAAAAGAAATGGTAGAAGAAGCCTGTGTGAAACTTGGTTTTGACAGAGTTGTGGAAAAACTGGAGCAAGGCTATGATACCATGCTGGGTGAAGGCGGCCGCGGATTGTCCGGCGGGCAGAAACGTATGCTGGGCATTGCCAGAATCTTTGTGCGGAACAAATATCTGGTGGTGTGCGATGAGCCGCTGGCCGGCCTGGATTATATCAGTGAACGAATGGTATATCAGGCACTTCAGACTCTGCTGGAAGGGCGCACAGCGCTGCTGGTGAGCCATCGGGAAGAAATTGTTCATCTGGCGGACCAGATATACTGGATGGAAGATGGCTGTTTAAAAAAATCAGGAAAGACGATATAACATAAAACTGGAGGTGACAGCATGGACGGAATCAGACAGCTGGTGCATATGATAAAACGATATAAAGGGCAGGTGTTTCTGGCCGGTATTCTGGGCGCCTGCACGATTCTGTGCAGTGTAGGACTGCTGGGTGCTTCTGCCGTGCTGATTTCCAGGGCTGCCATTGTGCCTGCGGTTCTGGAACTGATGACCCTGGTGGCGCTGGTTCGTTTCTTCGGCATTTTCCGTGCTGTATTCCGCTATGTGGAACGGCTGGTCTCTCACGATGTGACATTGAAAGTGCTGGCCGATTTGCGCAGCTGGTATTACCGCAGACTGATGCCGCTGCTGCCGGGTGCGGTGGGAAATCAGGGGGCAAAACTGTTCAAAAATATATTGAATGATGTGGAACTGCTGCAGTTTTTCTATCTGCGTGTGGTGGCGGCTCCTCTGGTGTGTGTACTGGTGCTGTTTGTGATGACGGCTGTTTTATGGTGCCTGGTGCCGGGCGCGGCTGTGATTCTGGTTCTGGCATTTCTTCTGGAAGGGCTGGTATTTCCTCTCCTGTTTGGTTTACAGCAGAAAAAACATGCGGCGACGGAGCAGAATGCGCAGGAAGATTTTTATCGGCTGACCAGTGATTTTCTGCTGGGATTTGACAGCGTGTGGTTTGGGGCCAAAAACAAAGTGCAGGATGTGAAACAGGCGCGGCAGAACTTATATCGCCGGCAGCGAACCAGCCGGAATCTGGACAGTATTTTAAATTTGTGTAACGGATTAACCGGCGCTGCCGTTCTGTCGGGCAGCTTTTATGTGACTGCGCTGGCGGTGAATGCCGGGGCGCTGAACGGTGTTTATCTGGTGATGGTACCGCTGATTGCCTGGAGTGCACTGGAGGCCGTACAGCCAATGCCTCTGGCGGTGCGGTATCTGTTTGAGAGCCAGCTGGCTATGGATGATATGCTGCAGGTGGTCAGTACACCGGCCCGCGGCAGAGAAGACATCTGCGATATACCGGACTGGAAACAGGAAGGCATTGTATTTGACAAGGTTCGTTTTGCTTATCAGGAAACGCCGGTACTGAGAGATGTTTCCTTCCGGATTCAGCCGGGTGAAAAGGTTGCCATTTTAGGCGGAATCGGCAGCGGAAAGAGTACGGTTCTCAATTTACTGCTGGGTTTTTACCGGCAGGATGGGGGAAGCATTACGCTGGATGGTGTTTCGCTGGATGCGGTCAATGTAGAGCAGCTGGGCAGCCATCTGGCAGTGGTGCGTCAGGATTGTGCCCTGTTCAGCGGCAGTATCCGGGATAATCTGCGCTATGTGGCCGACGCTGACGATGATGAGATGAAGGAAGCGCTGCGCAAAGCCGGTCTGCTTGATTTTGTGGAACAGTTGCCGGAAGGTCTGGATTATATGCTGCAGGAAAGCGGCAGCAATTTATCCGGCGGGCAGAAAAAACGCATGGCGCTGGCACAGCTCTTTTTACAGGATAAACCGGTTGTACTGCTGGATGAGGTGCTGGAAGGTCTGGATGAGAGAAACATCAGCAGCATTCTTCCGACACTGATGGAATATTGCAAGAATCGCACCATGCTGTATATCACGCATGATTTCAGTGTGCTGGATTATTTTGACCGGGTGATTGAATTCCGGGACGGCGCTGTTGTTTATGACGGAACACAGAGCATCCGACATTGACATTGCTAACGAAAATGAGTACACTTAAATCAATAATTTTGTTTAGAATAGTTGTTTGGAAAGAGGCTGATATACCATGGTGAAGATTGATATTATCTCCGGCTTTTTAGGTGCCGGAAAAACAACACTGATTCAGAAATTACTGAAAGAGGCGCTGGCCGGCAGCAAAGTGGTGCTGATTGAAAACGAGTTCGGCGAAATCGGTATCGACGGCGGGTTTCTGCAGGAAAGCGGCGTGGAAATCCGCGAGATGAATTCGGGATGTATCTGCTGCTCTCTGGTAGGGGACTTTAAAACATCGCTGCAGGAGGTACTGCAGACTTATGCACCGGAACGGATTATCATTGAACCGTCCGGCGTGGGCAAGCTGTCCGAAGTGGTACAGGCCGTGGAGGGCGCCGGGGAAAACATTGTGATTTCCGGCAAAGTGACCGTTGTGGATGTGAACAAATGTAAAATGTATCTGAAAAACTTTGGTGAATTCTTCCTGAATCAGGTGGAACAGGCCGATACCATTCTGCTGAGCCGTACCGGTACCGCCAGTGCAGAAAAAGTACAACAGGCTGTTGATTTGCTGCGCCAGCACAATGACCACGCTGTGATTGTGACCACTCCGTGGGATCAGCTGGACGGCAAAGAACTGTTACATGAAATGGAACGCACCGCCAGCATGGCAGAGGAACTGCTGGCCGAGGTACATGCCCACCATCATCACGACCACCACCATGAACATGATGAACACTGCAGCTGTGGCCATGACCATCATCACGAACACCACCATGAACATGGGGAACATTGCGGATGCGGCCATGACCATCATCACGAACACCACCATGAACACGGGGAACACTGCAGCTGTGGCCATGACCATCATGCCGATGAAGTATTTGTGAGCTGGGGGATGGAAACCCCGGCAGTGTATGCCGCTGAACAGCTGGAAGCAATGCTGAAAGCGCTGGAACAGCAGGAGATTTACGGTACTGTACTGCGCGCGAAAGGGATGCTGCCGTCGGCTGACGGTACCTGGACCTATTTCGATTATGTGCCGGGCGAATGGGAAGTGCGCCCGGGCAAGCCGGCTGTCACCGGTAAAATCTGCGTGATTGGTTCCGGGCTGCATCAGGATGCCCTGCAGCAGCTGTTTCAGGCATAAGGAGGGGATGTGACATGACAATCCCTGTATATTTTGTGAACGGTATGCTGGAAAGCGGTAAGACAGAGTTTATCAACTTTACCATCGAGGAAGATTACTTTAAAATTGATGAGACAACATTAATTATTGCCTGTGAGGAAGGCATTGCGGAATACGAGGACGAGGCGCTGAAAAACGGCCATGCTGTGCTTGAAATGCTGGAAGAGGAAACGGACTTTACCATCGCCAATCTTACCGCGCTGGAGAAAAAACATCGGCCGGAACGGATTATCATTGAATACAACGGCATGTGGAATCCAAAAGATATTCTGCTGCCCGCCAGCTGGCATATGGAAGAACAGATTACGTTAATTGACGCCACTACATTTCCGGTGTACTATGCAAACATGAAATCCCGTATTGCAGAGATGGTGCGCAATGCCGATGTGGTAGTGTTCAACCGCTGTGATGATGTGGAGGATCTGCTGAGTTTCCGCCGCAGTATCCGGGCGGTGAATCAGTTTGGCGATATTATTTTTGAAAATGCTTACGGCGAGATTGATGATCTGGGCGACGAGGATTTGCCGTACGATTTAGAGAGCGATACCATTACCCTGACCGATGACAGCTATGCCATCTGGTATCTGGATGCTATGGAGCGTCCGGAAAAATATCTGGGCAAACACATCGAGTTTGTGGGTATGGTGATGCACGGGGAGGAATATCCGGAACACTGGTTTATCCCTGGGCGTGTTGCCATGGTCTGCTGCGAGGAGGATGTGGCGTTTCTGGGTTATCCGTGCTATCTGGAAAACGGCCATACCCTGCAGGAGCAGCAGTGGATGAACGTGAAAGCCAGATTTGACCTGAAAGAATGGTTCGAGTACGAAGGCGAAGGCCCAGTGCTGTATGTGGAATCTCTGGAGTCTGCCGATGCGCCGGAAAAACTCGTCATTGATGTAAGATAGAACGATAAGAAATACTCAAAATATTCCTCAGGCAGCGCAGAATGCGGAAACGAATTCTGTTTACGCCGAACATTGACGAAATCTGTTCAAAGCGTGGAAGATGCAGTCTTACAAAGCTGAACAGATAAGGAAATGTCCTGCATTAAACAGAAAACTGTGCATCTGCGCTGCCTGAGGAGAGCAAGACATTGAAGTATCGGAGGTTACAGCTTATGGGCACCATGATGGAAGAAATGCTGAAATACAATGAAACCTTTGTTGCGGAAAAGCAGTATGAGCGGTATCAGACCAGTAAGTATCCGGACAGAAACGTAGCCATTGTGGCCTGTATGGATACCCGTCTGACCGAACTGCTTCCGGCAGCGCTGGGTATCAAAAACGGTGATGTGAAGCTGATAAAAAATGCCGGCGGTGTGATTATGCTGCCCTTTGACAGCGTGATGCGCAGTTTACTGGTAGCAGTATATGAACTGGGCGTCAACGAAATTATGGTGATTGGTCACTATGACTGCGGTGTACAGCATATGGACGGCGAGCTGATGCTGCAACACATGAAGCAGCGCGGCATCAGTGAGCGCAGCATTGAGTTTCTGGACTATTGCGGTGTGAATGTGAAAGACTGGCTGACCGGCTTCTCCTGTGTGCAGGAGGCTGTGCGCAAAAGCGTGGAGCTGGTGCGTGACCATCCGCTGATTCCAAAAGATGTTATCATTGAAGGATTTCTGATGGACCCGACCACCGGCCGGATTGACCGGCTGGATGCGGTGTCTGTATTGCCGGCCAGAAAGAACGCACAGGCGGAATCCTGAAAGCAGAATAAACCTTTGAAACCGGCATGTACTGCAGGACATTGTTTCTGCGGCTGCCGGTTTTTATATATTGGATAAATAGATTGCATAAAGATATTTGTTGTATACAGGTTCCTGGAATATAATAACAAAAAATTAATAAAATTTTAACACAATGAAATAAGATGCAAATAAAATAAGATGCAAATAAATGCATTCATTTCGTGAGGGAAAATATAAGGTTTTCTCTCTCCTGAAAAATCACCTGCACAGGATTTAACCGAAACATAAATTTTTTGTTTAAATATTCACAAATACGGGAATGTCGTGATATCGCCGTTTATCTGACAAAATCCGAGATTTGTCGGTTGAGTTTTGAAAAAAGTTTGAGTATAATTACGTAGATATGGTCATAAGAATATTCTGAAATCCATGATTGGGGTGCAAGTATGTATAAAATAGGGATTGATGTAGGCTCAACCACCATCAAATGTGTTGTGCTGGACGAAAAACATAATATTGTGTACAAGTCGTATCGTCGCCATCGCGCTATGATTAAAGAAAAAGTGAGCGAACTGGTCACCATGATCAGCCGTGACATTCTGCGCGGAGAAAAAGCCCATCTGGCTCTGACAGGGTCCGCTTCTCTGGGTGTGGCAGAACGGTTTGGCATCCCTTTTGTGCAGGAAGTTGTTGCCACTCAGATTGCAGTGGAGGAATATCCGGAAACCATTGATGTGGTCATTGAACTGGGCGGTGAGGATGCCAAAATCCTGTTCCTGACCAACGGGGTGGAAGTGCGCATGAACGGTACCTGCGCCGGCGGCACCGGTGCATTTATCGACCAGATGGCCGTACTGCTGGATGTTTCTGTAGAAGAAATGGATAAGCTGGCCCTGCAGGCGGAGCGCATCTATCCAATTGCCTCCCGCTGCGGTGTATTTGCCAAAACCGATGTGCAGCCGCTGTTAAACCAGGGCGCGCGCAAAGAGGATGTGGCGGCAAGTATTTTTCATGCAGTGGTGAACCAGACCATCGGGGGGCTTGCACAGGGTCGTGAACTGAAAGGGAAAATGATGTTCCTGGGCGGTCCGCTGACCTTCTTAAAAGGCCTGCAGAAAAGCTTTACGGATGTATTGAAACTGGACAGCAACACCGGTGTATTTCCGGAAAATGCCCAGTATTATGTGGCTTACGGTGCTGCACTGTATGCCGGCAGTGAACAGCCGGCAGATTTTGCTGCGCTGGAAGCGGATATGCAGAGTGCAGGCGAAATCAAACAGTATGAGGGCGGGCTGCCGCCGCTGTTCTCCAGTGAGGATGAATATAACGCGTTCAAAGCGCGTCATGCAAAAGCTGTGATTCCGGAAGGAAAACTGGAAGGCTATACCGGCAGGGCAGCCATCGGGATTGATGCCGGGTCTACCACTGTAAAATTAGTAGTCATTGGCGAACAGGATGAAATTCTGTTCCAGAAATATATGCTGAGCAACGGCAAACCGGTGGAATTAGTGCGGGAAACCCTGCAGGAGATTTACACCGTCAATCCGCAGCTGCGCATCGTGGGCAGTGCGGCCACCGGCTACGGGGAAGAACTGGTGAAAAACGCATTCTCCCTGGATGACGGCCTGGTGGAAACCGTTGCCCATTTAACCGCTGCCCAGAAAATGATGCCGGATGTTGATTTTATCATCGATATCGGCGGGCAGGATATGAAATGTTTTAAAATCCGCAATCAAGTAATTGATACTATTTTCCTGAACGAGGCATGTTCGTCCGGCTGTGGTTCTTTTATCTCCACCTTTGCCACAGCGCTGGGGTATTCGGTAAAAGATTTTGCCGCACTGGGGCTGTACTCCAAACATCCGGTGGATTTAGGCTCCCGCTGCACCGTGTTTATGAACTCTTCGGTAAAACAGGCGCAGAAAGAGGGCGCAGAGGTAGAAGATATCTCCGCAGGGCTGTCTATCAGTGTGGTAAAAAATGCGCTGTATAAAGTAATCCGTGCCACCTCGGCAGAAAGCCTGGGCCGTCATATTATCGTGCAGGGCGGCACCTTCCTGAATGACGCGATTCTGCGCGCCTTTGAACAGGAGGTAGGCGTAGAGGTTATCCGTCCGAACATTGCCGGGCTGATGGGCGCTTACGGTGCGGCGCTGTATGCCCGTACCCTGCAGCAGAACAGTTCCACTATTCTGGATGCAGAAGGTCTGAAAAACTTCAGTCATGAAACCACGGAGCGTGTCTGTCAGCTGTGCGGGAACCACTGCAAACTGACCGTGAACCAGTTCAACAACGGCAGAGAGCTGATTGCCGGCAACCGCTGTGAGCGGCCGATTAAAAGTCAGGATAAGAACTTTATCAATATTCAGTATAATGCGTACCGTTACAAACGGGACTATATTCTCAAACGGAAAAGCGAAAAAGGCAAACGGGGCCGGATCGGTCTGCCGATGGGCCTGAATATGTACGAAAACTATCACTTCTGGCATCCGATTCTGACCAGTCTGGGCTACGAAGTGGTGCGTGCGCCGTTTGGCAGCCGCGATGTATTCCTGGAAGGCCAGGCCACCATTCCGTCGGATACCGTGTGCTATCCGGCAAAAATGATGCACGGCAGTGTGACCCACCTGATTCAGAAGCAGGGCGTCAACAAAATTTTCTATCCGTGTATGCCGTACAACTTTGATGAAAAAATCAGCGACAACCACTATAACTGTCCGGTGGTTGCCTATTATCCGGAAGTGCTGGATGCCAACATGGGCATTCTGCAGGATGTGCGCTTCATAAAAGAGTATCTGGGGCCGCACAACGAAAAACATTTTGTGAAAAAACTGCAGCAGACCTTCAAGCAGGACAACGTATCGGCCAAAGAGGCCAGAGAGGCTGCAGCCATCGGCTATCAGCAGCAGGAAACCTACCTGAAAGACTTGAAACGCTACGGCAAAGAGGCAATCGCTTTCGCCAGAGAACACAACCTGCCAATCATCGTGCTGGCCGGTCGTCCATATCATGTGGATCCGGAAATCAACCACGGCATCGACCAGCTGATTACCAGCTACGGAGCCGTTGTGATTTCGGAAGACTGCCTGCCTCTGGCAAAAAGCAAATTCCATACCAACGTTCTGAACCAGTGGACCTACCATGCCCGCCTGTACAGTGCGGCGCACTATGTATGTCAGCAGCCGGATATGTATCTGGTACAGCTGGTAAGCTTCGGCTGCGGCCTGGATGCGGTTACCACCGATGAAGTGCGTGACATTCTGGAAAAACACGATAATTTATATACACAGATTAAAATCGATGAAATCAACAATCTGGGTGCGGTAAAAATCCGTCTGCGCAGCTTATTCGCTGCCATTGCCCAGAAAAACAGAACAAAGGGGTGAGCAGTACATGGCAAAACTGGAATACGATAAAAACGGACGCTTGATGTTCACCAAAGAGATGAAAGAAGAATATACCCTTCTGATTCCCATGATGCTGCCAATCCACTTCTCCATGCTGAAATCCATTCTGCAGCGGGAAGGCTACAAAGTAGAAATTCTGGAAACCCAGAACAGCAACATCATCCAGATGGGGCTCAAATACTGCCACAACGATATCTGCTACCCGGCACAGCTGACCATCGGCCAGCTGATGGATGCCCTGCAGAGCGGCAAATATGACATCCACAAAGTGGCTGTAGTGATGACCCAGACCGGCGGCGGATGCCGTGCATCCAACTATATCAGCTTACTGCGCAAGGCGCTGGACAGAGCCGGCTTAGGCTTTGTGCCGGCCGTATCGGTTAACTTCAGCGGTCTGGAAGAAAACCCTGGCTTTGCGATTACAAAAAAAATGATTTACGAGATGGCCAACGCCATTATTTACGGCGATTTGCTGATGGCACTGCACAATCAGACCATGCCTTACGAAAAAGAGGAAGGTGCCTCCCAGCGTCTGGTAGACCATTTTGTGGCCATGCTGAATGATGATTTTGCCAAAGGCGAAAGCATGGGGCCGAAAGCCATCCGCAAGAAGATGGATGAAATCGTGGATGCCTTTGTGAAAGTGCCGGTGCATAAAAAAAACAAAGTGCGCGTAGGTATTGTAGGCGAAATCTATGTAAAATTCGCACCGCTGGGCAACAATAATCTGGAGGCATTTCTGCTGAAAGAAAATGCCGAGCCTGTTGTGCCGGGCCTGCTGGATTTTCTGCTCTACACCATCGATACCGGCATTGAAGATTACATTCGCTACGGCGGCAAGCTGGTGAAACCAGTCGTTACAAAATTCCTGATGCATACCTTCATCGGCATTCAGAACGATATGATCAAAGCAATCGAGAAACCGGGCTGCTTCCATGCGCCGTCGTCGTTCAAACGCACCAAGGAGCTGGGCGGCAAAGTGATCGACCACGGCGTGAAAATGGGCGAAGGCTGGCTGCTAACCGGTGAAATGATGGCGCTGATTGACGAAGGCGTCAACAATATCGTCTGTACCCAGCCGTTCGGCTGCCTGCCAAACCATGTGTGCGGCCGCGGGATGATGCGCCGGATCAAAACCATTCATCCCGATGCCAACATCGTAGCCATCGACTATGATGCCGGGGCTACCAAAGTAAATCAGGAGAATCGGCTGAAACTTATGCTGGCGACAGCACGCAAATTACAGAACAGCTAGGACTTGTATTTTTTCCATATAGCGGTGTTGTTTTTTGAAAAGCACACCTCATGTACGATGAGTACATGTCGGTGCACTTTTCAAAAAGCCGCCTTGCTATATGAAAAAAATCCGGCGTCCTTAAAAAAGAACTATGATAGTGTATTGTTATTTCCACTCCCTTGCTTCGGCAGGGGATTTTTTTCGTTGTGGTGAAATTTCTGTAACGAAATGCATTCTGATTCGTTTCATAGATAAGAGGAGGTGAAAAGCACTTGCAGAACATGGAGGATGTATACCGCACGTATGCGGTTCCGGTAAAACGGTATGTGATGAGCCTTTGTAATGATAATGCGCTGGCCGATGACATTACAGCGGAGACGTTTTACAAGGCCGTTCAGCACATTGACCAGTTTCACGACGGAAAACTGTTTACCTGGCTCTGCGCCATTGCGCGAAATACATGGCTGGATGCGGTGAAGAAAAAGGAAAATCAGAATACGTCTATTTCCGAGGAAATGGAGATATATCTGGCCGATGATTCCCGGCTTCCGGAGGACAGCTGTGTACAGAAAGATGAGCGGCTGACATTGTATCGCCAGATACAGAGGCTGGAAAGCGAGGCAAAGGATGTGGTGTATCTGCGTATTTTTGCCGAATTATCGTTCAAAGAAATCGGCAGTATTCTTGGAAAAACGGAAAACTGGGCGAGAGTGACTTTTTACCGGAGTAAAGAGAAACTGAAAGGATGGATGGAAGATGAGAATTGATTTGCCCTGCGAGATTGTAAAAGACCTGCTGCCAAACTATGTGGACGGGCTGGCCAGCGACAGCAGTACAGAATCAGTGGAACAGCATCTGAAACAGTGCAGCGAGTGTCAGACACTGTATGAGACGATGAGAAAGGAATATCAGGAGCCCAGCCGGCGCAGTGTGGAGCCAACGGAGGAAACCGTGCGGGAGAAAACCCTGTTCCGGAAAATCAACCGCAAACTGAACAAAAAAGTGCGCCGGGTGGCCGGGGCCGGTATCACCGGTGTGTTTCTGGTGGCGGTGCTTTTTTATGGCCTGTTCAATGTGGCCGTGAAAGACGTGCCGGTGGAGGAGGTAACGGTATCGGCACATGTGTATGATATGGAGCATCTGAAAGACATCTCCCCTGAGGAGATGATAACCGGCGATTATCCTTCAGAAGAGATGAGCGTTGTCATTTCTAAAGGGGAAAAAGTTGAACCGGATGGGCTCATCACAATAACGATTCCGGAAAATTCGGAAATTTCTTATACGGTTACTGATGCTGTGCTGGAAGACTGCCCTTATGTAACTGTTATTGAATACAGTTCGCCCTATTATCTGCGCGCCATCGACTGGGACTATCAGACAGTGGGTGAGGAGCGTATCCTGTATATCAGCGGATTCCGTACCACACTGCTGAATCATAAAGCAGAAGCCTGGAACAATAGCACCGCCACCCTGGAATTCAACAAAGTGGACAGAATTATCTACGTAGATGATAACCAGCGTGAAACCGTTTTGTGGGAAGGATAACAGCAATCCCCTGCTTCGGCAGGGGATTTTTTTTCTGCATTTTTCAGAAATGCCTTGACTAGGGGCATACTATCGGCTTTATACTATAGATAACAATACATCTGGAGGTGCGTTTATGAATAGTTTTATTTACGATATTCCTGTAAAAGTGTATTTTGGTGAAAACCAGCTGGGCCATCTGGGCGAAGAGGTGGGCAAATACGGAAAGCGGGTGCTTTTGACCTACGGGGGAGGCTCTATCAAAAAGCTGGGGCTGTACGAT
>JAFYPD010000066.1 GCA_017547685.1 Peptococcaceae bacterium | reverse complement strand
TGTTCAGTTGTGGTATAATGTACATGATCCATAGTGATTGCTCCTTTGGTGATTGTTGATTTGACACCTACATTCTACCACAGGAACACTGCTATGGATTTTTTATTTAATTGTTCAACTTGATTATACAATCAACCAAAACATAATAAAACATGGAAAACACGAAAACATTGAAACCACTCAGGGTTCCACCCCGAACCCCGAAGCTCTGGAGATTATTAAAATTCCCCGTCGCCGGAATCTCTGCAGCAGAACCCGGCCAGACCGTCAAGGGCATAGTGCCGTACGGCATGCTGCGCACCCTTGCACTGTCTGGATCTGGTTATGCTATCAGAACGTCAGGCGACGGGGATTTGTTTATTCTCCAGAGCCAGGGAAAAAGATTTTGTTGACGAATAGCCATCTCGCTGGACACTCTGTTCGACATTGCCGATGCACTGGACGTACCCGTACACCGGTTCCTGATGCTTGATGAGGATTTATAACGCAGCAAAGGGCTGTTACACGAACAGAGGATGGTTCGGCTTCGCGCACCATGACAGTCTCTCTGTTTTGTGTAACAGCCCTTATTTTTTATTCAGATGATAATGCAAATCAGCCCGCCGCTGCCGTCGTTGGTGATACGGCGCACGGCTTCCTGCAGTTTATGCTGTACGTTTTCCGGCATTTTCTGCAGCTTGCCTTCCATGTTTTCACGCACTAAATCGTGCAGCGATTTGCCGAAGATATCGTACTCCCACATGGCCAGCGGATTCTGCTCGAATTTTTCGCTCATGTAGCGAACCAAATCCTCGCACTGTTTTTCCGAGCCCATCAGCGGGGTAATCTCGGTGGTCACATCGGAGCGGATGATGTGCAGCGTCGGCGCGCTGGCTTTTAACCGCACGCAGAAACTGCCGCCTTTTTTGGTCAGTTCCGGCTCTTCCAGCACCATATCCTCCATGGTCGGTGTCACCATGCCGTAGCCCTTTTCCTGTACATCGCCCAGCGCATGCTCCAGCTTGTCGTATTCTTTCTTGGCAAAAGCAAATTCCTTGGTGTTTTTCAGAATATCATGCAGGCCGGCCACTTCCACCCCGCTGACCTCCTGATACACCCGATAGAACAAATCATCCTCCGCCGCCATCTCGATGCTGGCCACGCCGGTGGCTAAATCCATATGATCCAGTACAATATCTTTCACAAAATCATAGGCAGACAGGCACTGGATGGACTGGTCGATATCGCGCAGCCGTTTGACTTCGCTGATGGCGCTGTGCACGGCATCCTCAAACTTGGCCCGCAGCCAGTGGTCGCAGTCTAAATCCTCAATCCACTGCGGCAGTCCGATGTTCACCTCGGATACCGGGAACTCAAACAGAATCTCCTCCAGAATGTTCATAATGCCGTCTTCATCTAACCCGGCCACGTTGGTCGGCAGCACCGGCACTTTATACTCTTCCTCCAGCTGTGCGGCTAACTGAATGGTTTCCTCATCTTCCGGATGACGGCTGTTCAGCACTACAATAAAAGGCTTGTTCAGTTCAGTCATCTCGGCCACCACACGCTGTTCTGCCTCCACATAAGCCTCTCGCGGCAAATCGGTGATGCTACCGTCTGTGGTAACCAGAATGCCCATGGTAGAATGGTCGGTGATTACTTTTTTGGTGCCAATCTCTGCAGCCTCTTCAAATGGAATCGGGTGATCGTACCACGGAGTGCGCACCATGCGCGGCCCGTTGGATTCCATAAAGCCCAGAGCACCGTCGATGGCATAGCCCACGCAGTCCACAAGGCGCACTTTGGCTTTCACGCCGTCTTTTACCTCAATTAAGATGGCATCGTCAGGCACAAATTTGAGTTCAGTGGTCATAATGGTTTTACCGGCACCGCTCTGCGGCAGCGAATCAGTGGTGCGGGCACGGTCGTATTCGTCGGTGATGCGTGGCAGCACCACCAGGTCCATAAACTTTTTGATAAAGGTTGATTTCCCCGTGCGCACCGGCCCCACCGCTGAAATATAAATATTACCGCCAGTCCGACTGGAAATATCCTCAAAAATATTCACATCTTCCATACAGCATCCCTCCATAACATTACGCTTGTTCATATATATGCGAAGCCATGAAGGATAGAACTGAAAATGCGGACAAATCAGCAATGGCAGCTGCCTGCCGTCCTTACAGTTCCCATTCTTTCTGGTCAGTGTGTAACAGATGGTGAGATTTTTCCGATAACGGAGCACCCAGATAATTCCTGTACAGCTCTAATACAGCCGGGTTTTCGTGAGAGAACCGCAGCGGGTTGCTGGCATCCAAGGCGTACAGTTTCTGGCCGCGGCTTGCGTAATATTCGCAGCCTTCATGGATTGGCTGACCGCCGCCGCCTGCACAGCCCCCCGGGCAGGCCATAATTTCTACGAAATCGTACTGGGCTTTGCCGCTGCACACCGCTTCAATCAATTTGCGGGTATTGGCTAAACCGCTGGCTACTGCTGTTTTTACAGTGATGCCGTTTACATCAAAATCGGCTTCCCGCCAGTCTGCACCGCCTCTTACCGAGGTAAAAGCTTCTGCTGGAGGGTTTTCACCGGTTACTAAATAGTAAGCGGAACGCAGCGCTGCTTCCATAACCCCGCCGGTAGCACCAAAGATTACGGCTGCACCGGTACCGGTTCCCAGCGGCTGGTCAAAGTCTTCTTCCGGCAGCTTCGGTACATCAATACCGGCCGCGGTAATCATGCGGGCCAGTTCGCGGGTGGTTAGAGACACATCCACATCGGCGCCTGCCCCTGCGTCGTTGACGGCTTCTACACCGCATTCATATTTTTTGGCCACACATGGCATGATGGATACACAATAGATTTTATCCGCATCTACGCCCAGCAGGTCGGCATAATAGGATTTGGCCACAGCGCCGAACATCTGCTGCGGAGATTTTGCGGTAGACAGCTGACCCACCATATCCGGATACTGGGTTTTCATAAACCGCACCCAGCCTGGGCAGCAGGAAGTAAACAGCGGGAACTGATGACTGTCTTTGTCTTTCAGCATTTCAATCAGTTCGGAGCCTTCTTCCATGATGGTCAGGTCGGCAGAGAAGTTGGTATCAAATACATAGTCGAAACCCAGCTTGCGCAGTGCCGCTGCCATCCGTTTTTCGGTTGCCAGGTCATCGGACAAGCCCAGGCTTTCGCCCCACGCTGCACGCACGGCCGGTGCCACCTGTACCACAGTGATTTTATCCGGATGGCTCAGCGCCTCGAATACTTTATCGCTGTCATCGCGGGCACGCAGCGCTCCCACCGGGCAGTGGGTGATACACTGGCCGCACAGCACACAGTCGGCCGCTTCAATTTTACGGTTGCCCGATACGGCCACCGTTGTTCTGCCGCCGGTGTTTACCAGATCCCACACGCCAATCCCCTGCACTTTGTTGCAAATCTGGATACAGCGCATGCATTTCACACAGCGGGATTCGTCACGAATCAGCGGGAAATCCTGATTCCACTGGATATGTTTGATTTTTTTCGCGTAGGAGATTTCCAGAATACCTAAATCGTTGGCAATCTTCTGCAGCACACAGTTTCCGCTGCGGGCACAGGTGGTGCACTGACATCGATGCTGACTCAGCAGCAGTTCAGTGTTGATTTTCCGTGCAGCACGGATTTTTTCGGTGTTGGTGCGAATCACCATACCTTCTTCTACTTTGGTATTGCAGGACGGCACCAGACGGTTCATCCCTTCTACTTCCACAATACATAACCGGCATGCGCCGATTTCATTAATACCTTCTAAATAACACAGGGTCGGGATTGCAATGCCGGATTCTCTCGCAGCCTGCAGAATGGTTCTGGATGCATCCACGGTCATCTGTTTTCCGTCAATTGTAATGGTTACCACTGGCTACGACCTCCTTTTAAAGAACCTGGGCCATATTTGTCACAGCGCAGGCAGCGCAGTGCTTCCTGTTTGGCCTCTGCGTCGGATAAACCGAATTCAATCATCTCAAAGTCCAGTTTGCGTTCACATGCTTCCCGTTCTTTGGTGTTACAGCGGCCGCACGGGGTGCGGTCAATCAGTTCCGGTTCCGGCACAGTCACGCCGAAATCCAGTTCATGCTGATAGCCTAAATATGCGTCAATATTCACAGCAGCCACTTTCCCGGCTGCGATGGAACGGATAACCGTTGCAGGCCCTGTTACGCAGTCCCCGCCGGAGAATACACCGTTCACTTCGCTGATGACGGTATCATCGCCGGCCACAATGGTCCCCCATTTGGTGCACGGAATCCCGGCATCGGCAAATGCCTGATACTGAATATTCTGACCGATTGCCACAACCACAATATCACATTCCAGTTCCAGCACAGGGGCCGGCGCATCCACCGGCGACGGACGACCGGAGCGGTCGATGGCGCCTGCCATCTGCGGACGCAAGTTCATGGCAACACAGTTGTTATGTTCATCTACTTTTACAGAATCCGGCGCGTACATTTCCAGCACTTCGCAGCCTTCTGCAATTGCGCCTTCCACTTCATCCGGCAGCGCTGTCATATCTTTCTTTCTTCTGCGGTACGCAATATAAACTTTTTCTGCACCCAGGCGAACCGAAGAACGGGCAACGTCCATTGCCACATTACCGCCGCCCACCACCACAACTTTTTTGCCTTTGAATTCCGGCGGATTGTTCTCGCCGATGCGGCGCAGCATTTCCACCGCAGACATCACACCATTGGCAGTTTCATTGTCGATTCTCAGTTTTTTATCGGTATGGGCTCCGATGGACAGATACACAGCATCATACTGGCTGCGCAGTTCTTCCATGGTCACATCGGTACCAACATTTACACCATATTTCACCTGAACCCCGGTGGATAAAATATGATTTAAATCTTCATCCAGCCGTTCGCGAGGTAAACGATAGCTTGGAATCCCGTAGCGAATCATACCGCCCAGCTGCTGCAGACGTTCATACACGGTTACCTGATGTCCCATCAGCTGCAGGTAATAGGCAGCCGTCATACCGCTCGGGCCGCCGCCCACAACGGCAATCTGTTTTCCAGTGGATGGTGCAGCCTCCGGTGCAGCCTTCGGCTCTGCATGGTCAACAGCATAGCGTTTCAGCGCACGAATATTGATGGCATCGTCCACCATATTGCGGCGGCAGTTGTTTTCACACGGATGTTCACATACAAAAGCACAGGCAGTCGGGAATGGATTGTCTTTGCGGATTAACTGCACTGCATCGGTGTATCTGCCTTCGGCCACCAGTGCCACATAACCCGGAATATCCACTTTTGCCGGACAGAACGATACACACGGAATCGGCCCGTGCATATTGCCTAAGCATCTGCCTTCTTTGATGTGGGCGATAAAATCATCGCGAAACTCTTTTACACTTTTGTACACAATACGAGCTGCCTCGTAGCCAATGGCACAGTCGGCAGTCAGATAAATGGATTCGGCTGTTTTTTCAATCAGCGACAGGGTTGCCATGACGGCTTCCCCTTCTAATACATCTTCCATCAGCTGCGCCAGCTGGCCTAACCCTACACGGCAAGGCACACATTTGCCGCAGCTCTGGCTATGGCATAAACGAAGAAACGACAGACAGGTATCCACCGGGCACATCCCTGCCGGATTGGAAGCCAGACGGTTTCCCAGCACCTGATACAGAGCGTCCACCGTCTGCTGTGATTTCTGCGGTGTTTCTAACTTCAAAATGCTCATATTACTTCTTCAACCCCTTATGTTGAACTAAAGATATAGATAAAACTATACAGATATATAAAGTTTAACGAAAAATGTCACATTTGTAAACAAAAAAATACCTCCCGTGCATAGGAGGTATTTGATCTGTAACTTTTAAATTTTATGTGCCTCAAATTTCAGGATGAAACTGTTTATCCCTGTTCATACTGTTTTGGTTCGTTTGCCTGCTGGGCCTGGCGGAGATCCTGTTCCTCCACCTGCTGCCAGTATTCCTCTAAACATAAGCCGTTCTCGTGGATGTACTGCGCCACTTCGTGCCCGACATAGCGGTAATGCCACGGCTCGTAGATGATGCCGGTGATATCGCTTTTATCTTTTGGATAGCGCAGAATAAAGCCGTATTCCCAGCAGTGTTCCATCAGCCACTGCTGCTCTGCGGTCTGTTCCTGAGAATCGTCCAGCAGCTGATGGCTGGTTGCCACAATGTCAGCTGCAAGGCCGGTCTGATGCTCGCTGGTGCCCGGGAATGCCACAACGGTTTTGGCTTTCTCGCAGGCTTCCTCATAAGGCAGGCCGGTGTTCTGCTGTTTCACCACCTGCTTTTCAAACAGGGTGGTCTGCCGCTCCCAGCTTCGATAGCTGGAGCAAATCATCGGCGACAGCCCTTCCTCTCTGGCCGCCTGCAGCATAGCCTGCAAATCCTCAGCGGCCCGCGCATCAAATTTGTATCCGGCACTGTTCACCGTTACCAGCTCCGGCACATAGCCCTCTTTCAGCAGACTGGTATTGTTCACCAGAACGGTCATCCAGCTTTCTTCTTCCGATACAACCGGCACCAGCGGTTCCGGCGGAGCCTGTACCTCCGGATTCTGGTTTTCTCCATCCATTTCACCATTCCCCACAGTCTGCACCGATGTATTATCTGCCGGCGGTTCCTCCTGCTGTGTCAGTATATATGCAATCAGTGCAGCGCAAAGCCCCAGCGCAACAAGCAGCACCGCAATGATTACGGTGCGTTTCTGCTGCGCTTTCTTCTGCTCTATCTGTAACTCGATTCTGGATTTTCTGCTATCCATACTATTCCCTCTTTTCTGTCTGGTCACACTGGCCTGTCTGCTTTTATTATACGGCATTCTGCAGAGAATGTCACGTCTATCAACAGGAATACCCTTTATGCCTCTGTATCGGGGTCATCGGGCAGAATCAGCGTGGAGACTGCCGCCACAGCACAGATGGCCACCAGAATCCACATGACAACATCCACCCCGTGATGATCACCCACAATGCCGAGCGCCGGCGCCAGCACACCGCCGATGGACGAGGCCAGCCCCATGGTAATGCCGCTGGATAATCCGATATGGTTTGGCAGCAGCTTCTGCCCCAGCACCACCGACGGGCTGTAGGCCAGATTCAGCGCAATGGCCGCCGGAACCAGTATCAGCGCCGACAGTGCCAGAGAGCGCGTATACGCAATGATAAAAACACAAGGCACCAGCGCAATCAGCCCGATGCGAATCACCTTTTTAAAGCCAAGCCGGTCGGCAATACGCCCGCCAAACAAGGTAGCAGCGGCACCGGAAATGGCAATGATAGTGGTACTCAGCCCGGAAACCTCCTCCGACTGCATCAGCACCGACAGCCAGAACAGCGGAATAAAGGAATTCATAATGGCCATAATGGCAGAGCGCAGCACTGTAACGCCCGATAACCGCAAAAAGCCGCTCCAGTCATCTTTTTGCCCTTTGCTGATGGCAGCCGCCACCTGTTTCTGACCTTCTTCCGCAAATGCAAGAAACCGGCTGTTGAGCAATAACAGCCACAGCGCCATCGGAATGGTCGGCAGCAGCAGAATGGCAGTGCCCGGCATGCCAAACCGGCTGATACCGAACACCATCAGCACAGGCCCCACAAACCCGGCCAGATTGCCCCCGAAGGAGAAATTGCTGACCCCTCTGCCCTTGGATTTGCCTGCCACAAAGTTGGCCAGCCGCCCTGCATCCGGGTGATAGATGGCCGAACCGATACTGCTGATGGAAACCGCAGCCAGCATGGCATAATAGCTATCCAGAAACCCGATGATGGAAATGCCGATGCCGGCCAGGAACACGCCTAGCGCCATCAGCCACGGGCGATTCTGTTTATCCGCCATGGCGCCCACTACCGGCTGGGTGATAGCACTGCACAGGCTCATGGCAAACATCAGCCCGGCCGCCAATGTGTAGGACATCCCCTTATAGGTTACCAGAAACGGCAGCATCGCCGACAGCGCAAACCAGCATAAATCGGCACACAGATGCCCCATCATCATAATATAGCTGTAATATTCTTTTTTTAATCCCTGTTTTAATTCCATGATACAACCCTCAAATCTGTAAAAACAATAATTGCATTTATTTTACCACATCTTGACCATTCTTCAACCTCCATGCTGCACTGAAACAGGAAAAACAAAAGAAAAACAAAGGAGTGTCCTGCCGTCTATCGATATAACGATACCATCCATATCTCGCTTTTTCTCCATGCTTGTCATTAAAATCCTCTGAAACCGATTTGTTTTCCGCTATCTGAATTAATTCTCCAACCGCCTGTGCAGCATTTGCTTTTGCTTTTCAATTTGGTCCTTTCAATACAATTTTGTCTTTTCCATGTGTAAATTCATCAGGAAATTTTCAATTTCATTCCATTCTTCTTTAGTCTTACCTTTAAATCGCAAGTCGTTAATTAAAACAAACTTCTTTCCTGTTGGTTCTGTTACAATAACTATATTCTGACTCATTATCTTCCCCGATTCTTTACACAGCTTTCATTCTATTCATCACTGAAATGCATCTTCAAGCCAGGTAATCTGTGGTGTGCTGTTTTTCCAAAGTACAGACACTACATCAAACCGGCAGCAGCATTTAGCTTTCTGCGGATGGATGTATAAATAATATCCTGCAGCTTTTCTGACTTTCTCCTGTTTGGTTTTATTTACAGTTTCCAGTGGTTCACCGTACCGATTTGACTTTCGGCTGCGCACCTCCACAAACACTATGGTGTTTTCTTTCTGCATAATCAAATCTATCTCACCGGTTTTACATCGAAAATTGGCTTGCAGAAAGGTATATCCTTTCTTCTCCAGATATTTTTTCGCAATGGCTTCACTGTCATCGCCAAGCTGTTTACGAAATTCCATAAAAAAACCTCCTGTGTATACGAATTCCTTTCTTTATACTGGAATTCGCATCACAGGAGGAAAATCCTCTATCGTAATCTGTCACAATCTGTCAACTGTTTTTTATAATGGTTTATAGACTGTGATAATCTGTTCTGCAATGCGCAAGCCGTCCACTGCCGCCGACATAATCCCGCCGGCATAACCTGCCCCCTCGCCGCACGGATACAGCCCTGCCGCGGAAGGCGACTGATACCGGTCATCGCGCACAATCCGCACCGGTGATGAGGTTCTGGTTTCCACCCCGCTCAGTATGGCATCGGCATGGTCAAAGCCTTTGATTTTGCGTCCGAAAGCCGGCAATGCTTCCCGCAGCGCCTCCGTTACAAAATCAGGCAGACAGTATTTTAATTCACAGAATTTCGTACCAGGCCGATAACTCGGCATCACGCTGCCAAAGGCAGTGCTGCTGCGGTCTGCCAGAAAGTCACCCACCAGCTGCACCGGCGCCTGATAGCTGCCGGTCAGTTCATAGGCCAGCCGCTCCCACTGGCGCTGGAATGCAACTCCAGCCAGTACATCATTCCCCGGGAAATCGTCCGGTGTCACATTGACCACCAGCGCACTGTTGGCATTTTCCCCGTCACGGGCCAGGTAGCTCATCCCGTTTACCGCCACCATACCATCTTCCGATGCCGCAGCCACCACCTTGCCCCCCGGACACATGCAGAAACTGTACACCGCCCGTCCGTTTTCCGCCTGATAGGTCAATTTATAATCAGCCGCTCCCAGCGATTCATACGGTGTCTCCATGCCATACTGAGCCATGTTCATCATCTTCTGCTGATGCTCCACCCGCACGCCGATGGCGAACGCTTTCGGCTCCATGGCAATCTGCTGCTGATGGAGGCTGGCAAAGGTATCGCGGGCACTGTGCCCGATAGCCAGAATGGCCGCACCGGCCGGAATCCGCTCTGTGCCGTTCACTTCCACACCAGTCAGCCTGCCGTCCTGCATCGTGAGCGCTGTCACCTGCGCGCCAAACCGCACATCCCCGCCAGCGGCAAGGATGGCCTGCCGCATGGCTTTTACCACCTGTTTCAGACGGTCTGTACCAATATGCGGTTTCGCCTGATACAAAATCTCCTCCGGTGCACCGAACCGCACGAAGGTTTCCAGCACTTTGCGGCAGCGGATATCCTTAATCACGCTGTTCAGCTTACCGTCAGAGAAGGTGCCGGCACCGCCCTCCCCAAACTGCACATTGGACTGCACATTCAGCACACCGGTCTGCCAGAACCGCTCCACATCGGCTGTGCGGGTATCCACATCCTGCCCGCGCTCCAGCAGCAGAGGCTGATACCCGTGTTCTGCCAGCAATAAAGCCGCAAACAGCCCCGCCGGCCCTGCACCAATCACCACAGGCCGGCCGGATAACACCGCATCGCCGTGGACAGGCTCCGCATACTGCTCCTGCTTTGCAATGGCAATGTTATCTTTACGGCATTTCGCCACCAATTTTGCTTCTTCTTTTATCCCTGCCACATCCACCGTATAGATGCAGAAAATAGATTCTTTTTTGCGGGCGTCCACCGATTTTTTCACAATATGATATTCTAACTGCTGCAGCGATTTCAGGCGAAGCAGGCGGCAGATTTCCTGCTCCAGCACCTTTTTCTGCTCTTTCTGCGCAGCAATTTTGATATTGCTGATTCGAATCATGAGCGTCGCCTCCTTCCACAAAAAGAGCATCCCGTTCTGAGATGCTCTTTTTTATCTGTCTGTACAGATTTTATTTGTTTGTCATTTCAACGTAGGTCTGGTATCTTGCAATGCTGTCCTGTTTAGCCTGTTCAAACAGTTCTTCTGCCTGTTCCGGGAACAGTTTTGCCAGAGAAGTGTAACGTGTTTCAGTGTTGATGAAATCACGGAATGCATCGGAGTTTGGAGCTTTGGAATCCAGAATGAATGGGTTTTTGCCTTCTGCTTTCAAGTCTGGATTGTATCTCCATAAGTGCCAGTAACCGCAGTCTACAGCCTGTTTCATCTGTTTCATCGGATTGCTCAGGCCGCCTTTGATACCATGGTTGATACAGGTTGCATACGCGATAATCAGGGATGGACCATCGTAAGCTTCTGCTTCGGTGATGGCTTTGATTGCCTGATTCATGTTTGCACCCATTGCAATCTGAGCCACATATACGTTGCCGTATGCAGTGTTCATCATGCCCAGGTCTTTTTTCTTGGAGCGTTTCCCGCCGGCAGCAAATTTTGCAATTGCTGCAGTTGGAGTCGCTTTCGATGCCTGACCGCCTGTGTTAGAGTAAACTTCGGTATCGAATACCAGAACGTTAACATTTTCACCGGAAGCCAGTACATGGTCTAAGCCGCCGTAGCCGATATCGTAAGCCCAGCCGTCGCCGCCGAAGATCCACTGAGAACGTTTGATCAGGTGATCTTCATATACTTTGACTGCCTGCAGTGCAGGAACATCGGTATCTTTCAGAATTGGCAGCAGAGCGTCTGTTGCTTTTTTGCTTTCTTCGTAGTTGTCTTTATTGTCTAACCACAGCTGGATTGCTTCTTTTGCTTCTGCAGCAATGTCAGCTTCCAGTGCTTCTGCCATCAGAGCAGCCAGTTTATCACGGCACTGCTGATGTGCTTTCAGCATCCCAAGGCCAAATTCCGCGTTGTTTTCAAACAGAGAGTTTGCCCATGCAGGACCGCGGCCCTGTTCGTTTGTGCAGTATGGCATGCATGGAGCGGATGCACCCCAGATGGAGGAACAGCCGGTTGCGTTGGCAATTACCATGCGGTCGCCGAACAGCTGGGTTACCAGTTTGGCATATGGTGTTTCACCGCAGCCTGCACATGCACCGGAGAATTCCAGTAATGGCTGACGGAACTGGGACCCTTTCAGGGTTTTCACATTGGCCAGGTCAGATTTATTGGATACTTTGTGAGTAGCATAGGTCCAGTTTGCACGCTGTTCTGCAACGGCTGGTTCCACCGGCTGGAATACCAGTGCTTTTTCTTTTGCAGGGCAAACGCTTACGCAGCTGCCGCAGCCGGTACAATCCATCGGGCTTACCTGAATCCGGAAGTTCAGACCTTCAAATTCTTTGCCGTTTGCTTTGATGGTGGTCATACCTTCCGGTTTGTTTGCTTCTTCCTCTGCGTTCAGTAAGAACGGACGGATACTTGCATGCGGACAAACATAGGAACACTGGTTGCACTGGATGCAGTTTTCCGGAATCCACTGCGGAACATCGATTGCAATCATACGTTTTTCGAAGCGGGAAGTGCCCATCGGGAAAGACCCGTCTTCGCGGCCGGCGAATGCACTTACCGGCAGTTTGTCGCCCTGCTGTGCGTTCATTGGCTGAACCACTTCTTTTACAAATGCAGGTGTTGCCGGGCAGCCGGATTTTGCAGCTGCATCATCCGCAGCATTTGCCCAGGAGGCAGGCACTTCTACTTTGTGCAGTGCTTCCGCAGCCTGGTCTACTGCAGCGTAGTTCATGTTTACGATATCGTCGCCTTTTTTGCCGTAGGTTTTCTTGATTGCACCTTTCAGCAGTTCAACTGCATGGTCAAACGGAATTACGTTTGCCAGTTTGAAGAATGCGGTCTGGGTAACCATGTTGATACGGTTTTTCAGGCCAACTTCTTTCGCAATTTTTACAGCGTCGATGGTGTAGAACTGGATGTTGTTTTCTGCAATATATTTTTTCATTTTTGCAGGCAGTTCAGCTTCCAGTTCAGCGGCATCCCACGGACAGTTCAGCAGGAAAGTGCCGCCTGGTTTCAGGCCTTCCAGTACATCGTACTGGTTGATATAGCTTGTTTTATGACAAGCAGTGTAGTCCGCCTGGTCAATCAGATAGGTGGAACGGATTTTAGAGTTCCCGAAACGCAGATGGGAAATGGTTACGCCGCCGGATTTTTTGGAGTCGTAAGAGAAATAACCCTGTGCGTACATATCGGTGTTATCACCGATAATTTTGATGGCATCTTTATTTGCGCCAACGGTACCATCGGAACCGTAGCCCCAGAATTTGCAGCTGATGATATCAGACGGCGCGGTAACAACAGGAGCGCCAACCGGCAGGCTCAGGTGTGTCACGTCGTCCACGATACCAACAGTGAAACCGTTCATTGGTTTTTCTGCAGCCAGATTTTCATATACAGCAATCAGCTGTGCAGGTGTAACGTCTTTGGAGCCTAAGCCGTAGCGGCCGCCGATAATCATTGGGCGGTCTGCCATGTCGTAGTATACGTTACGGATATCTTCATATAATGGTTCACCCACTGCACCTGGTTCTTTTGTTCTGTCCAGTACAGAGATGCGTTTTACGGTTGCAGGCATAGCGCCTAAGAAGTGTTTTGCAGAGAATGGACGGTACAGTCTTACTTTTAACAGACCAACTTTCTGTCCTTTTGCATTCAGGTAGTCAACCACTTCTTCTAATGCTTCACATACGGACCCCATAGCGATTACTACGTTTTCAGCATCTGGTGCACCATAGTAGTTGAATGGTTTGTAATCTCTGCCTGTCAGTTTGGAGATTTCGCCCATGTATTCTTCTACAACATCTACCACATCGGTGTAGTATACGTTGCCTGCTTCTCTTGCCTGGAAGAAGATATCCGGGTTTTGTGCGGTCCCTTTTACTTTTGGACGCATCGGGTTCAGGCTGCGGCTGCGGAAATCTTCCACCGCTTCCATATCAACCAGATTTGCCAGATCATCGTAATCCAGCACTTCGATTTTCTGAATTTCGTGAGAGGTACGGAACCCGTCAAAGAAGTGAATAAATGGCACACGTGCTTTCAGGGTAGCCAGATGAGCCACTGCCCCTAAGTCCATAGCTTCCTGTACGCTGCTGGATGCCAGCATTGCAAAACCGGTCTGACGACACGCCATAACGTCGGACTGATCACCGAAAATAGACAGTGCATGGGTAGCAACTGTTCTAGCGGTTACATGGAATACACATGGTAAAAATTCACCAGCAATTTTGTACATGGTTGGCAGCATCAGCAGTAAGCCCTGGGATGCTGTATATGTGGAGGTCAGCGCACCGCCGGCTAAAGAACCGTGGATTGCCCCTGCAGCACCGGCTTCGGACTGCATTTCAACCACTTTTACCTGTTGTCCAAAAATATTTTTTCTTCCCTGTGCGCTCCATTCATCTACCAGCTCAGCCATAGTAGAAGATGGTGTGATTGGATAGATTGCAGCAACATCAGTAAACGCATACGATACATGCGCAGCAGCTGTATTCCCATCCATCGTTTTCATAGTTTTTCCTGCCATGAATAGCCCTCCCTGTTTCTTAAAGGATTTAAATATGAATAAACAATAAGTGTAATGTTTATCAAATTTGATATATATTCTATCATATGTGTCACATTATCACAACAATTTTTTCACTTGTATACATTGCACATAAAAAAGGATTTTAGTACAATATATAATAAAGTTTGCTGTATCATTCACAACCCAATACCCGTTGTGCTGCAAACAGACTGACTCAACATTCTAAATAAAAGGAGCAATGATTATGATGCAAGAATCGGCACGCACAGGCATTGTACAGAAAGACAAGGAAACCGTAGCAATTATCCCCGAAATTAAGTTCGGGCTGATGACACCGGACGATTTAGAAAAAATCGCCGCTGTCTCCCGCAAGTATGAAATTCCGATTATCAAAATCACGTCCGCACAGCGCATCGCACTGGTTGGCATCAAACCGGAGCATGTGGAATCCATCTGGGAGGAACTGGGCATGGAGCCTGGCCATGGCCTCGGCACCGGCTTAAACTACATCAAAGCCTGTCCTGGTGAAACCGTCTGCCGCCTGGGCCAGAGAGATTCTCTGGGCATGGCGGAACGCATTTACGACCTGGTAAAACCAATGGGCATTGAAACAAAGCTGAAATTCGGTATTTCCGGCTGCCCGCTGGCCTGCGGCGAAGGGATTATCCGTGATATTGGTATTTTCGGCAGAAAATCCACCGGCTGGACCATCCAGATTGGCGGCAACTCAGGCTTAAATGCGCGCCTGGGCGATGTACTGGCAAAAGACCTGGACGATGACCAGTTAATTGATGTAGTGGCAAAACTGATGGTTTACTACAAAGAAAATATGAAAACAAAAGAAAGAATGTATCGCTTTGTGCCTCGCATGGGCGGTGTGGAAGCAATCCGGCAGGCAATCGGGCTGGAATAAGGCAAATGAAAAGCAGAGAATAAAACAGCAATTCGCTATGTCATTCTCTGCTTTTTTATTTGTAATATAATTTCTCTTTCATTTCTCTTTTTAATATGATGCGGCTGTTTTTGCGTCCAGCAGCTCCAGCGGGTCAACCGGCTCCCCCAAATAGCGGGCGGCAAAATAAAAGTTCCCTGCATTTTCCTGTTCCCGGGTGTGGCCAATGGCCTGCCCTTTTACCACCGGTTCATTCAGCTGCACGTAGCTCTGGGCACAGCAGCCATAAATGGTGATAAATCCGTTGGCGTGGGACAGCTCCACAGTATAGGTGCCGGCCTCTTCCCAAAGTCCGGTCACAGTTCCGCTGTAGGCGGCGCGAATCTGTTCATCGGGCTCGGTGGCAATCCACAGCCCTTCTGCAAAACGGCTGGCAAGCTGTGTTTCATCCCAGCCATAATTCTGCAGCACCTTTCCCGTAACCGGAACTGCCATCGCCTCCTGCACAGGGTGTGCTGCCGCGGTCACGCGAACAGCTGCCTCTTCATAAGGGCTGTCCAGCTGATAAATAAACTGCATCACAGGGGTAAAATCGGCATCGGCGGTAAAGCTCTGCCGTATCCACTGCTGCCACGCTGCACTGCCCGGCGACGTGCTCTGAAAAATGGTTACCACCAGCAAAAAAATACCGAGCGAACCGGCTATCTGGCTGCACAGGCGCCCGATAACTCTGCCTGATGTTTTTCGTTTTGTATCCGGATATGCTGCCATAAAGTTCTCTCCTTTTCCGTATAGGATGACGATATAGTCATGTATATACTGTCGGAGCGAAAATTATGACAACGCGCGGTTTCTCCAGTTTCTATCTTTTTATGCTTCCAAACCTCAGGCTTCCGAAACAACTTTTTCATCGTAGCTGCCCAGGAATTTGAAATAGCCCAGCTGATTGTTCAAATCATTCAGCAGCCAGCGCACCTGAAAATCGTCACAGCGGCCTTCCACATCCAGATAAAACAGATATTCAAATTTTTTCTTTGGATACGGGCGGCTTTCCAGCTTGCACAAGTTCAGATTATTCAGCGCAAATTTATGCAGCAGATGATACAGCGACCCCGGTTTGTGCGGTACAGTCAGGCACAGACTAATCTTATTTGCACCGGCAGAGAATCCAGGTGTTTTGCTGATACAGATAAACCGGGTGGCATTGCCGGATACATCCTGAATATCCTTCTGCAGCAGATGCATATCGTACAGCTCTGCACATTTAGCCGATGCAATGGCCGCTATGCGGGTGTTTCGCTGTTCCGCCACAAATTTGGCCGCTGCTGCAGTGTTGGAATACTCGTGCAACTGAATATTCGGATACTGCTCCAGCAGTTCCTGGCACTGGCTCAGCGCCTGCGGATGGGAATAAATATCGGTTAAATCCTCCAGATGGCACTCCATCGCTGTTAACAGATTGTGCCGCACCAGCACTTTGGTATCTTTGATGATATAAAAACTGTGTTTCCGCATCAGGTCATACACCTGAATCACCGAACCGGCTGTAGAATTTTCAATGGGCAGGATGCCGTATTCCACGCCGCCGTTTTCCACTGCCTGAAATACTTCTTCAAACTGTTCAAAAAACTGAATCTCCGCCTCAGCAAAAAACTGGTCTGCAGCCTGATGAGAAAAAGATCCTTCCACACCCTGGCAGGCCACGCGCGCCTTGTCGGGCAATTCGGCACGGGTGCTTAAAATTTCATCCAGTTCACTTGTGTGCCCGCTGCCGGCCATTGGTTCTTCTATGGTCTGGAGCAAATCCTGCATGCGCGATTCACTTTCCCGCACCAGATTTTTTCGTTCTGCATAAAGATGTTCAATTTCCTGTTCCATCGCCGCAATCTGCAGCTGTAAATTACGTATCTGATCTAACTGGTTGTGTCTCATATGGTTTCTCCTTACCCATTTCGCCGGATTTATCCTTGTTTCTGTTCTCTATGATACACGTTCTGCTGATATTGAGCAATTGTTTTCAGCAAAACTTCTCCGTACTGTTCTATTTTACTCTCACCCATGCCGGTAATCTGCTCCAGCACCACGATACTGACCGGCTGTCTGCGCGCCAGTTCCTGCAGGGTTTCATCGCTTAAAATCCGATATGACGGCACACCTTCCTCGATAGCCAGCATCAGCCGCAAACCGCGCAGTTCATTCAGCAGTTCCTCTTCCATCTGCTGCATCACCGGCTTGCCAAGGCTCACCTCACAGCAGTTGCTGCAGCTCTGGCAGTGGTCTCTGGCGGTTTCGCCGAAATACTGCAGAATATGCTGCCGCAGACACTGCCGAGTGTCGGCATAGCGCACCATGGCATCCAGCTTCTCAAGCTCCACCTGCAGCCGTTCTTCCGATTTGCTGCTTTGCTCCAGCAGATAGCGGTTCACATGCACATCGGAATAGGAGAAAAACAGCACGCACAGGCTCGGCAGCCCGTCACGGCCGGCACGGCCAATCTCCTGGTAATAGGATTCTATATTTTTCGGCAGATTGTAATGCACCACATAGCGCACATCGGGCTTGTTGATGCCCATGCCGAAAGCATTGGTGGCCACAATAATATCCACCTGCTCGTAGATAAACTTTTCCTGGTTCTCGTTGCGTTCCCAGTCCTCCATGCCGCCGTGATACCGCAGCACCGGGATGCCGGCACGGCGCAGCATATCCCACACTTTGTCCACTTCTTTGCGGGTATTGCAGTAGATAATCCCCGACTGCCCCCGGTGATTCTGCACAAATTCCAGCAGCTTCTCTTTGCGGCTGCCGTCCCGCTCCACAGCCAGAATCAGGTTGGAGCGGTTGAAGCTGGCCCGGTAAATGTTGGGCCGCACAAGTTCCAGCCTCCGAATGATATCCGCCCTGGTTTCCGCTGTGGCTGTGGCGGTAAAAGCCGCCACCACCGGGCGCACCGTAAGTGTGCGGATAAACTGGCTGATGGCGTGATAGCTCGGCCGGAAATCATGCCCCCACTGGGACACACAGTGGGCTTCATCCACGGCAACAAGGCTGATATGCTGCCGGCGCAGCAGAGATAAAAAGTCTCCGGAACGAAGCCGCTCCGGAGCCACATACAAAATCTGAATCTGTTTCTCCTGAATCTGCATGCGCAGCTGCTGATACTGTTCCTCACCCAGCATACTGTTCATGCAGGCCGCACGAATGCCGATGCGCACCAGCTGGTCCACCTGATCTTTCATCAGCGAAATCAGCGGAGAAATCACCAGCGTCAGGCCATCCAGCATCAGGGCCGGAATCTGATAGCACAGAGACTTTCCGCCGCCGGTGGGCATCACAACAAAGGTATCCTGCCCGTTCAGAATAGAAGTGATGGCTTTTTGCTGGATGGGTTTGAAGGCGCGGTATCCATAATATTTTTTTAACAGTTCCCCCGCTTCCTCCAGTCTATGCATGCTGTTCAGCTCCATGGACGGATTCACTCTGCGGTACGAATTCCTGTCCCAACGCTTCGGCAATCTGTTTTTTCACCAGATCGGCCAGTTCTTTTGTGTCCATAGCCTGTACGGTTTCTGCCGGAATGACTGGCATGACGGTAACGGTCACATCGGCTTTATGAATCAGATAACTGTCTCGTTTCATCACATCCATAGCGCCATCAACGGCATAGGGTACAATCACCGCTTTCCCTTTCTGCGCCGCTTTCAGGCTGCCTGCCTTGAATTCCAGCAGCTTGCCGTCTTTACTGCGGGTTCCTTCCGGATACAGCACCAGGCTATGTCCCTGCTGCAGCAGCTTGGATGCCTGAATGATGGCAGCCAGCGCTTTGCGTGCATCGCCGCGGGCAATCAGCACAGCTTTCAGCTGCACCACCCACTCTTTAAAAAACGGAATTTTCCCCAGATCATCTTTTGCAATAAAACCGGCTGGCCGGCTCAAAACGGCCATAATCACCGGAATATCCATAAAACTCTGATGATTGGACACATACAGCACAGCACCTTCCTTCGGCAGATGCTCTGCGCCTTTTACCGTAAGGGTTGTGCCGGATAATTTCAGAATATTTTTAGAAACCCGGCTGGCATTGTCGTGAATTTTCTGCTGCACCATCTCTTCCCCCAGCACATCCTTCTGCTTCTGCAGTTTTTCATAATAGAACGCGCCGCGGATGACCGCTGCAATTACATAAAGATATACCGCGAGTGTTCGAATCAGTGTCATTGATATCGCTCCTTCTGCATTTGATTGTCTTTGTTATTTTAGCATTTTCCCTGCTGCTTTACAACCTGTTTCCCGCTGACGGCAACTTTTCCATCGCAGCCCTTGCCTATCAGGTTTACTTTATGTTAGAATGGAAACAATATGGATATGGAAACATCATTTTTGATGCTGCAGCACGTCATGCGGCATGCAGTATCCACGAAAGGACGCGTATATCATGGACCCTAGAATAAAAGAACTGGCACACAATTTAATCAACTATTCCTGCTCTCTTCAGCCAAAGGAAAAGGTGATGATTCATGTATTCGGTACATCAGCCTATCCGCTGACGAAACAGCTGGTAAAAGAGGCCTATGCGGCAGGCGCCTACCCGTATGTACAGATTGAAGACTACAATATCAACCGGGAACTGATGCTGCAATGCAGCAAAGAGCAGCTGAAACTCAAGGCTGATTTAGAGATGGCACAGATGAAACAGATGGATGCCTACATCGGCATTCGGGCTTCTGACAATATTGCCGAGCTGTCTGACGTACCGCACGATAAACTGCAGCTGAACACTGCCATGAGCAGCGATGTGCTGAACGAGCGCGTAAACAGCACCAAATGGGTGGTGCTGCGCTATCCGAACAACTCCATGGCACAGCTGGCCAACACCAGCCTGGAGGAGTTTGAAGACTTCTACTTTAACGTGTGTAATCTGGACTATGCAAAAATGTCCAGAGCGATGGATGCACTGGTTAACCTGATGAACCGGACCGACAAAGTGCGCATCACCGGCGAAGGCACCGACCTGACCTTCTCCATCAAAGATATCCCGGCCATCAAATGCGACGGCAAATGCAATATTCCGGACGGCGAAGTTTACACCGCACCAGTGCGTGATTCGGTCAACGGCACCATCACCTACAACACCCCGTCGGTGTTTCAGGGCTTCACCTATGAAAATATTCAGTTCACCTTCAAAGACGGCAAAATCATCAAGGCAACCGCCAACAATACAGAAAAAATCAATGCGGTGCTGGATATGGATGAAGGATGCCGGTATCTGGGCGAATTTGCTATCGGTGTGAACCCGTACATTCTGAATCCGATGAAGGACACCTTGTTTGATGAAAAAATCATGGGCAGCATTCATTTAACACCGGGCCGCTGCTATGAGGATGCTTTTAATGGCAACGACTCCAGAATCCACTGGGATCTGGTTTATATTCAGACACCGGCCTACGGCGGCGGTGAAATTTATTTTGATGATGTTCTGATTCGCAAAGACGGTGTATTTGTACCGGGCGAACTGCAATGCCTGAACAGCGAAAATCTGAAGTAATAGCGAGGAATCCTTATGAAAAAATTCCTTTCTACCATTCTGATTGCATCCTTGCTGAGCTGCACCTGCAGCCTGACCGGCTGCGGCAACGATGCCGTGAAAGCATCGGCCAGCGCCGTGCAGATGAACTACACCGAGCATACCTTTTCCTGCATCGAGAAACTGGTGAATCTGGATTACAGTGGATTTTACAACTGTTTTGACGACTCCCTGAAAAAAGAGATGACCCAGGCTGATGTGCAAAAGGTGTGGAGCGACTTCACCATTCAGTACGGCACCTTTGATTACTATTCAACCGATATCACGATCGAGGCAAAAGACGGTTACCAGATTGCCGATGTACCCTGCTGTTTTAAACGGGGATCGGTAACCGTACGGCTGACCTTTAACAGCCAGGGGGAAATCTGCGGCTTCTTTGCCACCGACAATACCAGCACCAGCAACAGCTTACAGCTGGCACGGGATGTGGAAGTCACCTTTGGCTCGAACCAATACCCGATTACCGGCAGTTTAACCATGCCGGAAGGCGAAGGTCCGTTCCCGGCTGTGATTCTGGTACATGGCTCCGGTCCTTCGGATCGCAACGAACAGATTGGGCCGAACCTGCCGTTTATGGACCTGGCCAGCCAGCTTTCCGAACAGGGCATTGCCGTGCTGCGCTATGATAAACGAACCTATCTATACGGCACAGAACTGGCTAATCTTGATAATCTCACCGTACAGGAGGAAACCATTGATGATGCGGCGGCCGCTGTTGCGTTTCTGAAAACACGAAATACCATCCAGAGTGACCAGATTTACATTGCCGGTCACAGCCTGGGCGGCTATCTGGTGCCGCGCATTGCGCAGCAGGCACCGGACGCTGCCGGATATATTCTGCTGGCTGCACCGGCTCGCCCAATAGAAGACCTGATTCTGGAACAGACACAATATATTCTCGGCCTGGAGAACACACTGGATGATACCTCCAAAGAAAAACTGCTGCGTCAGACAGCACAGATTGTTGAGAATATCAAAAATCTGACACCGGATAGTGATATGACCTCGGACCAGCTGTTTAACGTGCCGGCCAGCTACTGGCTTAATTTACAAGGGTATGACCCGCTGACCGAAATCCGGCAGGTTGAAAAACCGCTGCTGTTTTTACAGGGCGCCCGCGATTATCAGGTGACCGTCACCGATTATGAACTGTGGCAGGATGCGCTTGCTGATGCTGCTTCTGTGGATGCAACGTTCCGGCTGTATGATAACCTGAACCATTTGTTTATGACTGGTACCGGCAAAAGCACACCGGCTGAGTATCAGCAGAAAGGTGTATTCAGCACCGATGTCAGCAGTGCGATTGCAGCGTTTGTGCATGGGAACAGCTGATAACAGCAGACAGACAGCATAAAACAACAGAAAAGGCAAACTGGCAAAAGAAAAGAGATGAAACCCTTCTTGTTCTGGAATGTTTCATCTCTTATTTTTGTGCTGTATTCTGCTTTATTTATACTATTGTGCCATCACAGTGTTGTGCAGATTTATTCGCCTTCCAGCGGAACTGCACCGGAATAAAACGGTCTGCTAGCCTCAAACCATAAATGTGCCAGTCTGAAATCCTGCCCGCCATCCATGGTCAGATAAACATCGTCAATATCACCCAGATTGTCCGTGATACTGCGCGCCATATGATAAAACAGCTGACCTTCCGTGCCCTCCTCAAACGGCAGGGCTTTTACACTTTCCGAATCAAAGTCCACCCACACCCGATTGCCTTCCTCTTTTACCTCGTTGATGACAACCGCCTCTCCGTACAGGCTGGTGATAACCAGCTTGTTATACTCCAAAACAATGGTTTCCGCATTCAGCGCATCCTCCGGCACAATGGTTACCATGGTGCCGGTTAAATCATCCAGCGTTTCCACACCGTTTTCATTTGCCGCCGAATCCGTTTCGTCCATTTCGCTAGACAGGTACAGGGTAATATATACGCCTTCTTCTTCTGGTTCTGATACACTGCTGTCTATCTGCTCCTGCTTGTCCGCATCGCCGCCGCAGCCGCCCAGCAGAGCCATCAGAAGCGCCATACACAGAAAAAATGCAATTGTGCGTTTTTGTTTCATTTATCCTGCCTCCTATACAATCTGGAATGATACCATGAAAAAATATACCATTATTAGTATGCGTATCTTTTTCCCAAATGTCAACCAGAAATTCTGTCATTTTCATAGAATTCCAATCGGAAGTCCAGAATATATAGGTCTTTTCTGTTCGTTCTGTCTGTTTACCATCCTTATTTGTTCATAACCATTGCATACACGGTACTGCGTGCAGCCTGTCTGCCGGATGCCGCAGGGCTCTCCTCGCGGTTCACACGCCGATTCTGCTGATACCAGAACGAACCCGGCTGAAATTCCATCACATCCATCTTCATCAGACAGAACAGCAAAAATGCCGCACATACTGCACAGAACAGCACAGCACCCGCCAGATTTACCAGTGCCATATGTTCAATTAACAATAACCCGCCAATCAAAAACAGTACCATTGTCGCCGCCATAACGCCATACTTTCTTGTTTCGTTTCTCATACCGCTCACCGCTCCTTTATCATTCCTGCTTTTTATGATATTCGAATATTTGTTCTTAGAATCTTTGTTCTGTTTTTACTATACAGCAAAAACATGTGTTCGTCAATACATAAAACCGAAAAAATGTTCGATTTTATTTCATTTGTTCGTTTTTCATGTTCTGTCTTTGTTTTTATCTGTTTTTTCGTTATAATATTATAACAAAAGGAGGTTCTGCTCATGAGTTCTGAACAGATGATTGCTAAAATGCGACAGATTGAAAATGCGGTTCCGCCGGAGCTGAATCAGCTGGTGACACTCACAAAACGGGAGCCTCTGCCTAACGGCACTGTGATTAATTATTACGATGTGCCTGACGGCAAACGCCCTGCCGGCTATCTGTGGATTCAGTACAACCCGGAAACCATGGAAGTGCTGGCTGCCGAAATGGATGTCAACTTCGACTGCCTGATTGGCTTAAACCGCAGCCCCATTGAACTGCGGCTTTTAACAAATCATGTGCTGAACTATCTGCCGTAGTGCTGCAGCGGTATTACAGAAAGAAGGCGTTTTATGACTTGCGACAACACCAATCCATGCCCCTGCCCGGGGGTAAAATGCAAAACGCACGGAAGGTGCTGTGAATGTATCGTCAAACACAAACAGGCCGGCAACGTGCCTTACTGTCTCCGTGAACTTGTAGAGCAGAAAATAACCCGCGCCCTGCAGAATCAGCGCGAGGAGCAGTAAAAAACAGGAGCCTGCTCTGATGTATCCCGTCACATCAGAACAGACTCCTGTTTTGTTTAATGCTGCACCAGAATGGTAACGCCGTTTTCCAGGTCGTGGGACATGGCTTTTAAAATGCGGCTCAGCAGCAGTGCCATGCGCTGCTGTTCTGTCTCATTTTCCACAATAAAAATGCTGTTCATGCCCTGCACCTTGTCGGCATTCTGCCGGGTCACTACCGCTGCCAGGATGGTATCTTTCATCAGTCTGCCGCCTCTTTTCCGATGGTGCTGGCCAGCGGTTTCTGCACCGCGCTCTCCAGTACCGGTGTCCGTTTTGCCGCCTCGATAATGCATCCCATGTCCTTTTCGTTTGGCATCAGGAAGATGGCCAGCGCCCCTGTCTCCATATTTTTTCTTGCCGCCGGCGACCATTCCGGTTCGCCAATCTCCAGTTTATTGCCCACCAGCATAGAAATGTCGTGTAACAGAGCCTGCCGCTGGCCCAGATTATTTAACACGGCCCGCCCGTCGTCATCGTATGGATGAAGCATCAGACCGGCCCCTTCCCGCAGAATTTTCTCCCGCGCCGCCGGGTCACCCACATTCATAATCACAATATCATCCACATACAGCAGCGATTTTTCAAAATGGAGCCGCCCTGGTTCAATGCTTGCAATATCGCGGATAAAGCTGCCCCGCATCAGAAACCGGGCCAGCAGAATCATCCCGATACCGCTCAGAATACCCAGAGAAAACCCGCCGTATATGACGGTGCCCGAGGTCACCAGGGCCACCAGCATCACCAGATAATTGCGGGATTCAAACACTTTGGCAATGCCCTCGATATAATCCATGCCCCGGGGCACCAGCGTGTTTTCCTCCAGCTTCATCAGTGTTTCCCGCTCCATATTGCGGATATCCCGAAACTGCTGGGCACAGAGCACCAGAAAGGTGATGGCTGTGTACTCCTCCTCCAGCAGCGCGGGCAGTGCAATAGCCGCCAGACTGGCCGCAATCGCCCCCAGTGACAGGTGAATGATATAACCGTGGGGATAAGACGGGTAATTGCGATAATCGGTGCGCAGCATATACAGCCGGGCAATAAACCCTGCCGTCAAGCCCAGCACGATGGCTTCGGTATACTGGCTCATGTCAGCCTCTCTTCATGCCGCCAAAGGAACCGCGACTGATCCACACAAAAGCCAGACCGCCTGCCACTGCCAGCACCACAATCCACAGAATGGCTTTGCCAAACCCGTTACCGCCCTGTTCCACGGTTATCTGCGGTTCTGCCTCTGCTGACGGTTCCTCCGCCGGTTCTCCCGCAGCCGCCTTCAGCCCCAAAAACTGGGGCAGCGCCTCCGCAAACTCCCGGGCACCCACATTGGCCTGTTCCAGACTGTTGGTGTGGGTTCCCACTTCCAGCAGCACCGAATTCGGTGCCAGATCCTGATTATAATTACCTTTCGCCATAAAAATGGATTTAATCAGTCCAGGCTTCACTTCATCGTAATAGGCTTTCATCTTCTCGGCAAAGGCGATATTCGCCTCACTGTTCTGATTCTGCCGCCCTACCACAAGACGAATCTGGGTAGCCGGTTCGCCTTCCAGTTCGGTAGCATAATAGCCAGGATCCGGTACCCCGTCCCGATGCACATCAATGATAGCTGCCGGTGCGCCCTGCAGCAGCTCCGATGCAGTTTTGCGGGAGCGCTGATAGGCGTTCACATCGTGGGGGTCGTGAATATTCTCACTGTGAATCACCGTGATGCCCTGGTTTTCCAGTACCTGCACCATAGTAGATGCCACATCTAAAATGTCCCCGCCGCCGTTTTTACTTTCGGTGCCGGAAGTCGGCACATAGCTTTCATCGGTGTGGGTGCAGTAGATGGCAATAGACTGAAAGGCGCCGGGGTAAGTGCTCACGGCCTCCGCAGCTGCCTGCAGATCTGCCAGCACCGGTTTCAGATTCCGTTCCTCCAGAAGTTCACAATATACCTGCTGCCCGTCAATTTTTCGCACTTTGTAATGTTTATTATCGCCGGTCAGCAGCTCGTCACCCACAAACACATGACGGCTCATATATTCGATGGCCTCTCCGCTCTCCTGGTCGTACAGGGTATAATAGGTTCCGGCAGTCTGCTCATCACCGGTCTGGCTTGTAGTCTCCCACACCGGCATGAGGGTGCCGTTGGTCTGCCACTGGGTGAACAGATAGGTAAAAATGCAGAGGCAGATGACACTCAGCAGCGCAACCGTCCAGTTTAACCGTTCCTTCACGCCTCGACTGTTCAGCTTATCCATGATGTTTCCCCCCTTTCATACCAGCAGCCCGCAGATTTTTCAGCACGCTCGGATCCCGGTTTTCGCTGCCTGGACCTCCCTGCATCCGTTCCCGGCTCTCGCCGATAAACTCCGCCAGGCAAACCGCCAGCACACCGGATAAAATCACGGTATCATACATGCCGCCTCCGCCGAAATGCACCAGCCCCGGCATCTGGTTCCAGATTAAATACAGCCCGTGGGTCACATCAAAGAACAGCACACCCAGCACCGCCGCCACAAATGCGCCTTTTCTGGATCGGCCGAACAGATAGCCCACCAGCCCGGCCACAATCGGATATAAATAGATAATATCCACCGGCAGTGCATATTCATTGGTCACAAACCGGCCTAGCAGCCAGATAGCCGCTGTGGTCAGCACAGCGCCAGCCAGCGAACGGATTTTTTCTTTCGAAGTGCCGGCCTTAAACCACACATACAAGGCCAGCGCCAGCGGCACCAGCGCACCGCCCAGATTCATCCGCACCGTCAGCAGGTCAGACCGGTATATGGTGATATTGATAAAACTGCCGATGACAATGGCGCCCAGCACCAGCAGCGCCTGTTTATCGGTCAGATGCATTCTGTCCAGCACACGCTCCGCCACACCAAAAAAAATCAGCAGCGCCACACTGACTAAAATCAATCGTCCAACGGTAAATCCCATTTGATTCTCCTCCTTTGGATATTCTGTTTTCTAGTCTGCCCTGCTGCATGGCTTTTATGCGTTTTCCTCGCAAAAAATGCTCTGATTTGCTGATTCTGTCTGAATTTTTGTAAATTATGAATTGCAATTTCAGTAACAGTACGCTATACTAATATGTCGGAAAGATTTTTTACACAATCATAAAGGAGAGATATTTGTGGGACGTATTCACAATATTGAAGGTAAAAAAAATAAAATGGACTCTCTGCGCTCCAACGTGTTCACCAAACACGCACGTGCAATTTCTGTAGCAGCGCGTCAGGGCGGCGGGAATCCTGATTATAATGCAGCGCTGAAACTGGCCATCCAGAAAGCAAAAGCAGACAATATGCCAAACGACAACATCAACCGTGCCATCAAAAAAGGGACCGGGGAAGACGGCGGCTCCAACTACGAACAGATTACTTACGAAGGCTACGGCCCTGGCGGTATCGCAATGATTATCGATGTATTAACCGATAATAAAAACCGTGCAGCCGGCAACGTTCGCTACTATCTGGACCGCAACGGCGGCAACCTGGGTACCGCAGGCTCCGTTAGCTATATGTTTGAACGCAAAGGCCAGATTTTAATCGCAGCTGACGATTCCGTAAACGAGGATGAACTGATGGAAGCTGCTTTAGAAGCAGGCGCTGAAGACTTTGCAGCGGAAGAAGACGGCTACGAAATTCTCACCGCTCCTAACGACTTTGCTGCTGTTCGCGAAGCATTAGAAGGCAAATACGAATTTGTACAGGCAGACATCACCATGCTGCCAAACATGTACACCGCTCTGGATCCGGCTCTTCAGAAACAGATGGACAAATTAATGGACCAGCTGGAAGAGGATGACGACGTGCAGAACGTCTGGACAAATATGCAGATGTAATCTGAGCCGGCGTACATTATGGAACACCATACGGTAACATAAACCATAAAAACAAAAAACCAGACCTGTCTGCTGTTCCCCAATTGGGAGCAGCAGGCAGGTCTGGTTTTTTGTTTGTTTCAAGTAATTTATTCCGCATGCAGACGGCGGCGCAGTACTTTTTCGCCCATCGGCTCTGTTTTTTTCTTCTTGCCGCCGGTGAAGATGGTCATTTTGCGCAGGTAGTCATCCATTTCATCGCAGAACCATAATGCATCCGCTTCAAATTCTGCGTAGCCTTCCTGTTTCAGGTCGGACCAGTCATAAGCATTCAGGAAATACTGTTTGATCAGCTGCAGGAACATGGTTGCAGAAGGGTCTTCTTTCACAACCTGCTGGAAGAACTTAATCAGCTTTACGGCAGCAGTATTAATCCCAAGGTCGCGAACAGCCATAGAGTCATAGGTTAATTCGGTATCCAGCGGACGGAACCGGATATAATCTACCAGACGAGCCAGAGTGTCTCTCGCTTCATTTACAGAAGCAATATGTTTGATTTCCGCTAAAAAATGTAATGCCACAAGATCCAACTCCTTTGTTGTGCATTTGCACAGAAATGATATCATTCCGATTTGGATATCGAAATAGATTCCATAAAACAAATCTTTATCTTTCCCATAAAAAATACCCCGTCGTAAGGGGCGGCCACACTGTTTTTCAGTTGAGTACAGTTCTGTATATTAGCACTTGGCTCATGGATAGTCAAGCAACTACCGCAACTATTTTTTAGTGCTACAGCATAATTTTTAAGCCTGATACTTGACAAAAAAACGGAGAGACTTTACATTTTCCCTTCTATCCCCTATACTAAAAAACAATCCATTGTTTTACAACCAGAAGATGCAAGTTATTGATTGAAAGGCAGGGCTGCTTATGCCTCAAATGAGCAACAGAATGCAATTGTTTACCGACTCTGTCATCCGCCGCATGACACGCATCAGTGATGCATGCGGTGCTATTAATCTGTCACAGGGGTATCCTGATTTTCCGCCGCCAAAAGCATTAACCGATACCTTAAAACACATTGCTGACGAAGGCCCGCACCAGTACTCGGTCACTTACGGTGCCGATAATCTGCGAGAAGCGATTGCGGAAAAAGCCTCCCCGGTTCTGCACCATGCCGTATCAGCGGAGGATGAGGTTTTAGTCACCTGCGGCAGCACCGAAGCTATGATGTGCGCCATGATGGCGGTGTGCAACCCTGGCGACAAAGTGGCCATCTTCTCGCCATTTTACGAGAACTACATGGCCGATACCATCTTATGCGATGCAGAACCGATTTTTATTCCGCTGGTGCCGCCTGATTATCAGTTTGATATTGCTTTGCTGGAACAGGCCTTTCAGCAGGGCGCCAAAGCGCTGGTGCTGTGCAATCCATCCAATCCTTGCGGCAAAGTGTTCAGTCGGGCTGAACTGGAAGCCATCGCAGCGCTGGTCATCCGCTATGATGCCTTTGTGATTACCGATGAAGTGTATGAACATATCATTTACGAACCGAACCGGCACATTGCTATGGCGTCGCTCCCGGATATGTGGGAGCGGACCATCACCTGTAATTCGTTCAGCAAAACCTATTCCATCACCGGCTGGCGGCTGGGCTACTTAATCGCCCCGGCTGATGTGACCGATGCCTGCCGCAAAGTACACGATTTTCTCACCGTGGGTGCACCGGCGCCGCTGCAGGAAGCCGTTGTCACCGCGCTGCACTTTCCGGAAAGCTACTACAAAGAGCTGCAGCAGAGCTACACCGAAAAGCGCCGGTACTTTTTAGACGGGCTGGATGCCATCGGCATTGCCCATAATATTCCGCAGGCCACCTATTATGTGATGATTGACATTTCTAACTGGCTGGCTTTACCGCAATTTCACGGCTGGACTGATTTGCAGTTCTGCGAATGGATGACCAAAACCATCGGCGTTGCCGCCGTACCAGGCTCCAGCTTCTTCCGTGAACCAGTCAATCATCTGATCCGGCTGCACTTTGCCAGAGAAAAAGACACCCTCACCGAGGCACTGCGCCGGCTGAAAAAGATGGCAGCGTATCTGAAATAACAAAAGTCCCCCAGAGCAGGTTCCCCCTGCTCTTTTTTGATGCAGCAATATCCGTTCACTCTTCTGTGTATTCATGCATATCCTGACAGCAGGTGCATCTGCACCCTATTCTCATCACAAAAAGAAAGGTGACTACTATGAATACCCATTATCCGTTTGCGCTGCAGCCTCTGCCCTACAGCTTCCACGCACTGCAGCCTTTTTTAAACCGCGAGACGGTGTGCAACCACTATGAGAGCACCATCACCGCAATTACGTCAATCGATTAAACCAGCTGCTGCTCCCTTATCCGGCGTTTCACAGCCGGACACTGGAACAGTTATTGACTGAGTCCGCCCAGCTGCCGGCGGAAATCCGATCCGGCGTACTGAACAATGCAGGCGGCGTATATAATCACAATCTTTACTGGAACAGCATGACACCGCACGGCCACTGCTGCCCGGTCGGCACGCTGGCACAGGCCATCAACCGCCAGTACAGCAGCTTTGCCATGTTCCAGCAGCAATTCAAAAACAATGCCATGGCCATCACCGGCTCCGGCTGGACCTGGCTGATTGCCGATGGCGACGGCGAGCTGACCATTGTCAATACCGCCAACCAGCAGGTGCCTGATTTGCAGCAGGCTGTTCCGCTGCTGGTGCTGGATATCTGGGAACACGCCCACTATCTGCAATACCGGTACAACCGGGAACGATATATCGAAAACTGGTGGAACCTGGTCAACTGGAATCACGCTGACGCTTTATACCGCCAGTGCATGACAGCGTAACCCCGTCATAGAGTTTTTCGCCAAGAAAGTAAATTCAATTTTGCAGAGCGGCATAGTCGAAAGGCTATGCCGTTCTGCTTTTTCTCTGCCGTTCAATGATTTGTTTATCCTCGTCCTGTTCCAGTTTCCCGATAAAGTTCCATACAATCTGTATCTTTTGTCTGCGGTGTCCGCTTGACTTATCCGGCGCATGGACGATGATTTTCTTTACAAACTCATTCACGATAGCGGGCGCTAGTTCCCGTATTCCCACATACTTACGGATCACGAAGGCGGCTTCATCGTCCACAATCTGATGTTGTACAATAAATGTTGACAACCTATTCTCAAGGATTATGATATATAATCAATACAAGAATAGGAGAAAAGCAACATGGCAAGAAATCAAAGAACATATGACAAAGAATATAAAGCCGAGGCTGTCAAGCTGGCC
>JAFYPD010000065.1 GCA_017547685.1 Peptococcaceae bacterium | reverse complement strand
TGGATATATTTATCGAAATGCCTATCAGAAATTCTTTCACAATATAGACTGTTACTACACGCCGTTCCTGGCACCCAATAAGCATCACGGGTTCAGCAGCCGGGAAAAGAATGATATTCTGCCTGAGCACAATGCAGGGATTCGGGTTGTACCGCAGATTTTAACCAATCAGGCGGAATATTTTATTCGCACCGCGAAAGAACTGCAGCAGATGGGTTATGATGAGGTGAATCTGAATCTGGGCTGTCCGTCGCCTACGGTTGTGACCAAAAAGAAAGGGGCTGGCATGCTGGCAGAGCCTGACCGGCTGGAGCACTTTCTGGATGACATTTTCAATGGACTGCGCATGGATATTTCTATCAAAACCCGTATCGGGATGGCAGCGGCAGAAGAATTCTCTGATTTGATAGATTTGTACAATCAGTTTCCGGTAAAAGAACTGATTATTCATCCGCGTGTACAAAAGGATTTATATAACAATAAACCTGACTGGAATGCGTTCCGGCAGGCCACGGAGAAAAGCAGGCATCCGTTTTGTTATAATGGCGATTTGTTCACAGTGGCCGACTATCAGCAATTCTGTGAAGCTTTTCCTCAGACAGAGGTTGTTATGCTGGGGAGGGGGGTTCTGCGCAATCCGGGGCTCATTGATGAACTGCAGGGAAGAGAACCTGTTAGTAAACAGAAATTAAAACAGTTTCACGATGAAATACTGAACAACTATCAGGAAGCCTTTTCGGGTGATAAACCGGTACTGTTCAAGATGAAAGAACTGTGGGTATACATGCTCCCATTGTTAGATCCAGAACAGAACTACGCAAAAAAAATCCGCAAAACAGAGCGAATCAGCGAATACCGCAATATTGTGGCGCCGTTGTTCGAATAAGTGGCTCCGGTATTCATTCCGTTAAGATAATAATATAAATATGACAGCGGAGAATGTATATTACGAATTCTGGCTTGCGCCGAACATCGACGAAGATTGTTCAAATCGTGGAAGACGAAGTCTTACAAAGAGGAACAATCAAGGAAATGTCCTGCATGCCCGACGCCTTTCTGGTCGGGTAAACAGAAGAGTTTATACTTCTCCGCTGGCATATGACAAATAGACATAGGTGTATGAATAGATTTACAAAAAAATACATAAGAAATAATCCTATTTTGTTGACAAAACAGCGCTGTTTCACTAAAATTAATAAGATAGGATTGTAAACCGAAAGGATTGAGAGTATGTTAACCACAAGACCAACAGGGACAAATGATTTTCTCCCTGGTGAGAGTGAAAAATGGCAATATATCGAGCAGTTATGCCGTCAGGTTTGCGCCGAGTACGGATATAAGGAAATCCGCCTGCCGATTTTTGAACATACAGAAGTATATCTGCGCAGTGTCGGAGAAACCAGCGACATTGTAGAAAAAGAAATGTATTCTTTTGAAGACAAAGGCTTTCGCCATATGACCCTGCGTCCGGAAGGCACTGCAGGCACCGTGCGGGCTTTCCTGGAAAACAAATTATATGCAGACCCGCAGCCGACCAAGCTGTATTATATGGGGCCGATGTTTCGTTACGATAAACCGCAGGCTGGCCGTTACCGCCAGTTTAATCAGTTCGGTATCGAAGTGTTCGGTGCTGACCATGCCGGTATCGATGCGGAAGTAATCACACTGGCTGTGGAAATTTTCAGACGTCTGGGCTTAACCGGGCTGAGCGTAAAAATCAATACCGTAGGCTGTGCAGACTGTCGCCCAAAACATATGGAAGAGCTAAAAACCTACTTCCGTCAGTACGAAGACAAACTGTGCGATACCTGCCGCGACCGTCTGGAACGTAATCCGCTGCGTATTCTGGATTGCAAGGAAGACGGCTGCAAAGAAGTGTGCAAAGGTGCACCGACCACCATCGAGGCAGCCTGCGATAATTGCAGCAGCCATTTTAACAAACTGCTGGAATATCTGGATGCAGTGGGCATCCCTTATGAAATTGATACTAATCTGGTGCGCGGGCTGGACTACTATGTCCGCACCGCTTTTGAAGTTGTCATCAACAGCGTTGGCTCTGCACAGAATGCACTGTGCGGTGGCGGCCGTTACAACGGCATGGTGGAACAGTTCGGCGGCGACGATATGCCAGGTATCGGGTATGCAATGGGGATGGAGCGCCTGCTGCTCACACTGAAAGAGCAGGGCATTGAACTGCCGGTGAGTAAGCATCCTGATGTATATATTGCACCGCTGGGCGAAGCGGCACAGAAAGAAGCATTTGTGCTGACACAGGCGCTGCGCAGCAAAGGCATCTATACCGAAAAGGATTATCTGGGCAAAAGCCTGAAGGCGCAGATGAAAGCAGCCGACCGGTTCCAGGTAGCTTATACGGTGATTATCGGCGACAGCGAGCTGGAAAAAGGCATCGCCGTTGTTCGTGAAATGGCCACCGGCGAACAGCACGAAGTGGCATTATCCCAGTTAGTAGAGGATCTGGAAGGGAGATTAAAATAAATGTTAAAACGTACACACAATTGTAATGATTTGCGGAAAGAACATGTAGGTCAGGAAGTTATCCTGACAGGCTGGGCACAGAAACGCAGAGACCACGGCGGCGTTATCTTTATTGACCTGCGTGACCGTTCCGGTATTGCTCAGGTAACCGCAAGCCCGGAAACATGCAGCGAAGAAGTTTTCGCAGCAGCCGACTCCGTAAGAAGCGAATACGTACTGGCAGTGAAAGGCACTGTTCGCCTGCGTCCGGAAGGTATGACCAACGAAAAACTGGCTACCGGTGATATCGATGTGGTTGCTACCGAATTAGTAATCCTGAACAAAGCGAAAACTCCTCCATTCTATCTGACTGATGATGTGGACGTAGATGAAAACATCCGTCTGAAATATCGTTATTTAGACCTGCGCCGTCCGGTAATGAAAAGTAACATTATGCTGCGCCACAGAGTAGTAAAAGCAATGCGTGACTACATGGACGAACAGGGTTTCCTGGAAATCGAAACACCAATTCTGCAGAAAAGCACACCGGAAGGTGCTCGTGACTACTTAGTGCCAAGCCGTGTGCACGAAGGCGAGTTTTTTGCGCTGCCACAGTCTCCGCAGCAGTTTAAACAGCTGCTGATGGTAGCAGGTATGGAAAAATATTTTCAGATTGCCCGCTGCTTCCGTGACGAAGACCTGCGTGCTGACCGTCAGCCTGAATTTACCCAGCTGGATATGGAATTATCCTTCGTAGATGAAGATGACATTATGACTCTGAACGAAGGGTTAATCAAACATATCTTCAAAGTGGCATTAGACCGTGATATTCCAACTCCGTTCCGCAGAATGACATGGGATGAAGCCATGAACAAATACGGTTCCGATAAACCAGACCTGCGCTTTGGTCTGGAAATGGCAGACCTGTGCGATATCGCAAAAGGCTGCGGGTTCAAAGTATTTGACCAGGCTGTAGCCAACGGCGGCGTTGTAAAAGCAATCAATGCAAAAGGCGGCGTACACAAACTGTCCCGTCGTGATATCGATGCTCTGACCAAATATGTATCCATCTACGGTGCAAAAGGTCTGGCATACTTCAGCATCAGTGATGAAAACGAAGTAAAATCTCCACTGCTGAAATTCTTAAGCGAAGAAGAAGTAAAAGCCATCTTCGACCGCGTAGGTGCAGAACCGGGCGATATCATCTTCTGTGTGGCTGACACCTTCAAAACCACCTGTGATGCACTGGGTCATCTGCGTCTGGAACTGGGCAAACGCTTCGGCTTAATCGACGAAGATGAGCTGAGCTTCCTGTGGGTAACCGAATTCCCTCTGTTAGAATGGGATGACGAAACCGAACGATTCTATGCAATGCACCATCCGTTCACCTGCCCTATGATGGAAGACGTTCCTTTAATGGAAACCGACCCTGGTAAAGTAAGAGCACGCGCATACGATATGGTATTAAACGGCGTGGAAGTTGGCGGCGGTTCTATCCGTATTCACGACGGCGAACTGCAGGAAAAAATGTTCAAACTGCTGAACATGGCTCCGGAAGAATACAACGAACAGTTCAGCGGTCTG
>JAFYPD010000064.1 GCA_017547685.1 Peptococcaceae bacterium | reverse complement strand
GGCAGATTCTGTGCGGATAAAATAACATAAAAAGGAGAGGAAAGGGAATGAATCCAAAACTAAAGAAAGGAATGGCGATTCTGCTGGTGTTTGCCATGCTGTTCAGCCTGGTGCCGGCAACGGCCTTTGCCGCGGATAGCCAACCGGAAGATACCCGTACAGTGGTAAGTAATGTTGCTGCTGTATCGAACAGCGGTGATATCACGCCTGAATATGGTAAACAGGCGACGAATCCTACATTTACTGTTACAGAAGGCAAGCCTGCACATCTCGAAAGCGTTGGCTGGGGGAAGATGGTTGGTGGCATCTGGGACTGGACAGTGATGGCGGAGGGGGATACCTTTGGTGAAGGTACATACCGTTATCGAGCGCGGTTAAGAATTGATGATAAAAAATTTGATGGTAATGACAAAGCAACTCATGTACTGGCAAAAGAGGGACTCATTCTTAAGGTAGACGGAAAAGACTGGGAAGTGGGTAGTGTTAGTATTCGTGATGGTATTTCATATGTCATGGCATTTTCTCCTGTATATACTGTAACGGCACCGGGAGAACAGGCACTTACATTCCATGGTTCGACAACATTTGATATTGGAAAAAACTATGTGGGTCGTGCAATCACATCCTACTCTGTAGCAGGTAATGTGGAAGGCGGTACACAGCCTTACACATTCTCTAAAGTTTCCGGTCCTGCATGGATCGCTGTTTCTGCTGCAGGTGAAATTTCCGGTATACCTACTGCTGCAGGTGAAAATGCAGACCTTGTAGTTCAGGTTACAGACAGCAACAGTGCTGCAAAAACAATTACTATTGAAGTAGCAGATACAAAAATCAACCCTGATGACCGTACAGAAATCAGTGCGGTTACTGCAACATCCGACATCAACCCTAAATATGGTGAGCAGGCAACGAAGCCTACATTTACCATTACAGAAGGCAAGCCTGCATGGCTCGGTGGCAATGACTGGTGGAAGATGGTTGATGGCGAATGGACAGAGATGGCGGCGAATGATATCTTTGGTGAAGGTGCATACCGTTATCGGGCGCAGTTAAGAATTGACAGTGAAAAATTTGACGGCGATGATGGAACAACTCATGTGCTGGCAAAAGAGGGACTCACTCTTAAGGTAGACGAAAAAGACTGGGAAGTAGGTAGTGTTAGTATCTATGATGATGTTTCATTTGTCGGGGTATTTTCTCCTGAATTTACTGTAACAAAACCTGTTATTCAGGCAATCAGTATCAAAGGCATCACTGCACCTGTTGCTGGTGAAACTGCAGATGTAAGCGGCATCGATACAGCTAATAAGGGCATTACCCTCGGCGAAAAACAGTGGTACAAAGTAAATAAAGATTCTTCTATGACTAAAATGGGAGCGTCTGACAAGTTTGTAGCGAATCAGACATATTATCTGGTTATCCCTTATACTGTTTCTGAGGATTATACTGTTTCTGAAAGAGCAGAAATTCTGCACGACCTGACTGGCGGTATTGCAAAGCACGATTCTTCAGCCAAGACTATCGTGATTGAATATACGGTTCCCGAAACATACACGGTAACCGTAACAACAGATGGCAACGGTACAGCAGAAGCAAGTGTTACCAGAACAGCGGCAGGTACAAAAGTAACATTGACTGCAACACCAAATGATGGCTATGAATTCGATAAATGGGAAGTAACACCACCTAGAGGTGGTATCGTTCTTGTTACTGATAATAGCTTTGTAATGCCTGCTGGTGCAGTAACTGTAAAAGCGATTTTCAAAGAAAAAGCAGTAACACCTGCAACCTACACCGTGAAATTTTATGCCAACTACGGCAGCGGCACAATGAACCCTGTAACAGTTACTGCCGGCGAGTATACCCTGCCTGAATGTGGCTTTACTGCGCCGGAAGGTCAGCGGTTCAAAGCTTGGCGTATTAACGGTGGTGACGAATATGCGGCGGGTGAAACAATCACCATTTCTCAAGACAGCTATGCGGTTGCACAGTGGGAGCCTATTCCGAATCCTATCCTTAATACCATTAACATCAAGGGCATTACCGCTCCTGTTGCGGGAGAAACTGCGGTAACAACTGGAATTACCACAGATACGGAAGGCATTGCGGTCAAAACTGTGCAATGGCTGACGGATGCAAGCATAGTTTTGACTTCTCAAAAATTTGAAGCTGGTGAGACATATTATCTGTTTATCCGCTTTGAAACGGATATATACCATAAGGTTTCTGACAGAGCAGCGTTTATACACGATTTGACTAACGGCACACTCAACCACATTGACAATACAGATGCCACATCTCCATGGATCAAGATTGAATATACCGTTCCCGGCGGCACACCAAAGACACCCGTTGAATCTGTAAAAATCAGCGATGTTACGAAGCCTGTTATCGGTGCAACACCTGATTTCGACATTACCCTCATCGGCGAGGGTGCTGCACTTGACAAATATGAAGACTATGATGCCATCGTATGGTATAAGTACAAACCGGAAACCGACGAATGGGAGTCTCTGGATGAGGACACAACGTTTGGCACAGGTTTCTACGCTCTGGAAGTGTATCTGAAAGCCGAAGACGGGTATGAATTTACCGATGCTACCAAGTTCTATTATAACGATTACGAACTCCCTGCATGGCACGGTACTTATGATTCCTGCTATGATTTGTGGGGCGATGGTGAGTACGTAGATATTCTTCTCTATTTCACTTTAGAAGAGTCTGCAGCACCTACTGAAATCACAAGCCTTTCTGCAACCGTAACTGCACCTGAGGCTGGTGCATCTCCTTCCTTTGAAGCTGCAGTTGGAGGCGAAGGATATACTGCTGAATTAGAATGGGAGATTGTCGCAGAAGAGACGATTATTTATCCTGAAGATAATCACAAGTTTAAAGCCGGTGAAGAGTATGGTCTTTGGGTTGTCTTCATTCCAAAAGACGGCTATGAATTTGCTGATGATGTGACAATTACGATCAACGGAATGACTCCGGAAGATACGTATGAGTATGAAGGTAAAATTGTAGGTCTTGTAACTTATACTCTTCCTGCGGCTACTCCTATCACATACACCGTATCTTTTGATTCCAATGGCGGTACAGGTACTATGGCTGATGTAACCGGTATTTCCAATGAATACACTCTCCCTGCATGCGGCTTTACTGCACCTTCCGGTCAGCAGTTTAAGGCATGGAGTGTAGGCGGCAGAGAATATGAAGCTGGTAAAAATATCTATGTTGCTGAAAATACGACTGTAACTGCAGTATGGGAAAAGAGCGCTGAACTGAAAACTCTTATCAGTACTATCAATATCAAGGGTATCATTCCTCCTGTTGCAGGAGAACTTCCTGTATTTACCGGAATTACTACGGATACTCCGGGTATTACCCTGAAAACACTTCAGTGGCTCAAATCCGGATCCGTGGTCATGAATGACCGATATACATTCGAATCAGGTGTAACATATACTTTCTATGCAGAATATGATATTGATGAAGAAAATTATAAGCTTGTTGACAGTGTGACAGCTAAACATGATCTGGCTGGCGGTGTTCTTGATAGAATCAATACCTCTCTTAATTTTATAACTATCAAATATACAGTTCCTGATGCCACGGCGTCTTACACAGTATCCTTTGACTCCAATGGTGGCTCTGATGTAACAGTGCAGACCATTGAAGCAGGCCAGAAAGCAACAAAACCTGCTAATCCTACAAGAGAAGGTTATGATTTCAAAGGCTGGACACTTGATGGTGTTGATTATGATTTCGGCAGCGCAGTAACTGGGAATATTGAACTCGTTGCTAAATGGGAAGCGGTTCATACTCACACTTATGCGACTGAATGGACTTACGACAAAACCAGTCACTGGCACAAAGCAACCTGCGGCCATGATGTAATTGCGGATAAAGAAGCACATAACTACGGTACAGACCGTGTATGTGATACTTGTAACTACAAAAAACCTTCTTCCGGTGGCGGTTATGGCGGCGGCAGCTATGTAGCTCCTGACAAAACTCCGGACTACGATTTACGCATCGTTATGCAGATTAACAACAAAAATATTCTGGTGAACGGCGTAACAAAAGTAAATGACGTTGCTCCGGTTATCGTGGGCGACCGTACTCTGGTTCCTATCCGCGTGGTGACAGAACTGTTAGGTGGTTCTGCTGACTGGGATAACGATACACGTACTGTAACGCTGAAAATTGACGGCAAAACCATGAACATGACCATCGGCAAGGAAATTCCTGGCTTTGGTACATCGGCGGTAATTATGAACGACCGCACCTATGTGCCAGTACGCTATGTGATGGAAATGCTGGGTGCAAAAGTAACATGGATTGCAGCGACACAGCAGATTATTATTGAAAAGTAAAATAGTATAAAAAAACAAGAAAACGGCTGTATTTGTTCATTAAAAAAGGAACTGAACAATGCAGTCGTTTTAATTTTGCAGGCATTGCAGGAACAGAGCAGAGTGACAGAAAAATATCTTTAAAATGGATTATATAAATAATAGTTATGTAGATTCTGGATAGAAATTTTTCGCTAAAAAGAAGAAAAAGAAAGTGATTTTTTCAAAGTTTCTTTCAAAAACTTAAAAAATCATCCGAAACGGTAGAAAAACTAAAAAAGAAAGGGTGTACAAACCCTATTAGTTGAGCGGTTTTTAAAAAACTTAAAAATTTCCTGAAAAAAGTTTGAAAAAAGTGTTGACATTCTCCCTATAGACGCATATAATAATCAATGTCGCTGGTGAGCAACACACGAGAGCGACAGAGAATGTGGGAGTTTAGCTCAGCTGGGAGAGCGTCTGCCTTACAAGCAGAATGTCGGCGGTTCGATCCCGTCAACTCCCATTCTTTACGTGGCGCAGTAGTTCAGCCGGTTAGAATGCCAGCCTGTCACGCTGGAGGTCGAGGGTTCGAGTCCCTTCTGCGTCGCTCTTTTTTTAAGCCTCGATAGCTCAGTCGGTAGAGC
>JAFYPD010000063.1 GCA_017547685.1 Peptococcaceae bacterium | reverse complement strand
TCCATAATATTTTACAAAAATTTTATACAATTATTTTATAAAAAATCTGTACATTTGACAAGCACTTCCTGTTATTTTGTTACATATTGACAAAAAAAGACTGGTTTTTTATAATCGAAACCAGCCTTTCCGGATACATTATTTTTCAATCTTACAAAAATGCATATTTTAAAATAAACAGAACCGCCAGCACATACATCAGCGGAGAAACCTCTTTTCTTTTTCCCGCAACCATATGCAGAATCACATAAGAAATAATGCCTAACGAAATCCCTTCGGAAATACTATAAAACAGCGGCATTGCAATAATAGCCAGATACGCTGGAATTGCTTTCACCATATTATCTTCTTCAAAACGAATTTCTCTTACAGTGCCTAGCATCAAAAACCCTACCAGAATCAGTGCCGGTGCAGTTGCAAAAGACGGAATGGCAATAAAAATCGGTGCAAAAAACATGGAAATAAGAAACAGCACAGCAGCTGTAATCCCTGCCAAACCGGTACGGCCTCCGGCAGCAACACCGGAAGCGGATTCCACGAAAGTTGTGACGGTAGATGTCCCCAGTACAGCACCGGCTGTTGTTGCAACCGCGTCAGACAGCAGTGCCGGTTTAATCTGCGGTAAACGGCCATCTTTGTCCAGCATATCCGCTTTTGTGGACACCCCGACCAGAACACCCAGTGTATCAAACAAATCGACGAACAGGAAGGATAATACAACCACAGCAAAGTTAATAATCCCGACCGCGCTCAAATCGGCATTAAAACACTGCCCCAGCGTCATACTCAGTTTGCTGAAATCAGTCATGCCCAGTGTCGGGAACAGCGTATAATAACCGGCAGCTCCATCCGGCACATAAATGCCTGTTACTTCGCACAGCATCCCCAGGCCCCAGGTAATCAGAATACCAAATAAAATAGCACCTTTCACTTTATAAATATACAGCGCAACCATAATCATCAGACCAACCAGTGCCAGCATTGCACAGATACCGGAGGTATGGAAGTTTTCTGTAAAGCTCGTAATGGTAACCAGTGTTGCAGCATCCACTGCCAGACCGGCATTCTGCAGACCGATAAAAGCAATAAATAAACCAATCCCCACCGACACGCCGTGTTTCAATGTCACTGGAATAGCATTAAAAATCGCTTCACGAACATTGGTTAAAGACAGTGCAATAAAAATCAGCCCTTCTACAAATACTGCCAGAAGTGCCACCTGCCAGCTATAGCCATAGCCCTGTACAACTGTATAAGCCAGATAGGCATTCAGCCCCATCCCGGCAGAGAGCACAAACGGCAGGTTCGCCCACATTGCCATACAGGCAGTCCCGATGAACGATGCAATCGCAGTGGCAAGCAGTACAGCAGTCGGGTCCATCCCGGCAGAACCCAGTACACTCGGGTTTACCGCCAGAATGTATGCCATAGTCATAAAGGTGGTCACACCGGCCATCACTTCTGTTTTTACATTGGTATTATTTTCTGACAATTTAAACAGCTTGTTCAGCATAAAACAGTTCTCCTTTTTTAAATATGAAAAACTGCTGCGACAGAGAAACAAGTTGTCCAGATGCACAGCAGTCTTCTTATTCTACTTCATGATTACAATACTTTCGCCAGGAAGTTTCTGGTACGTTCCTGTTTCGGATTGCCGAACAACTCCTGTGGCGTACCCTGTTCCAGTACTTTCCCTCCATCAATGAATAATACGCGGTCCGCCACTTCACGGGCAAACCCCATCTCATGGGTTACGATGACCATAGTCATCCCTTCTCTGGCTAAATCGCGAATAACATTCAGCACTTCGCCAACCATTTCCGGATCCAGTGCCGAGGTCGGTTCATCGAACAGCATAATCGCCGGGTTCATGGCCAGCGCGCGGGCAATAGCTACACGCTGCTGCTGCCCGCCGGACAGATTGTCCGGATATACCTTTGCCTTTTCCACCAGACCGACTTTTTTCAGCAGTTCCATCGCAACTTCTTCCGCCCTGGTCCTGTCCATTCCTTTTACTTTAATGGGTGCCAGCGTAATATTATCCAACACATTCATGTGCGGAAACAGATTAAACCGCTGGAACACCATGCCCATGTTTTCGCGGATTTTATTTACATCATTTTTCTCATCGGTGATCTCCACCCCGTCTACCAGAATGGTACCGGATGTCGGTTCCTCCAGCAGATTCAGGCAGCGAAGAAAGGTACTTTTCCCGGAACCGGACGGCCCGATCACACAGACAACCTCCTGATCCCGAATGGTTTCTGTAATACCGGTCAGTACATGCAGCTTGCCGAAACTTTTATGCAGATCTTTTACTTCAATCATGGCTGTCCCTCCTTACATGCTGCCCATATTCCATTTCACTTCAATGTAGTTAACCACACGGGAAATGGTAAATGTTAAAATCAGGTATACACAGGCAACCCCGATATACGCCGGAAACGGTGCATAGGTTGTGGTGATGTAAATCTGCCCGGTTTTCAGAATTTCTGTTACGCCGATAACCGCTAACAGGGAAGTATCTTTTAATAATACAATAAATTCGTTACATAACGGCGGAATTACCCGTTTCACAGCCTGCGGCAGAATAATATACTGCATGGCTTTTGTGTGGCTCATCCCCAGAGAACGAGCCGCTTCCATCTGTCCACGGTCGATAGACTGAATCCCGGCACGGAAAATCTCTGCAATATACGCGCCGCTATTCAAACTGCAGACAACGATGGCTGTAGTCATAACATCAAAATAAAATCCGCTGACTCCGTCCAGCGAGTTCATCAGCCCCGGCACCCCGAAATGGAACAGCAGAATCTGTACGTACAGCGGTGTCCCGCGCAGACATTCAATGTAAACATTAGAGATAATTCGTAATGGCCATATTTTACTTAATTTACACAACGCCATTACCATACCAATCATCATCCCAATACAGACAGCAACGGCGGTAATTTTAATGGTAATCGCAGCCCCGGTCCACAGCCGCGGCATCAGCGTCCAGAAATGATATCCGAAATCATTCATGCGTTCGTTAGCACTCCCTTTTTCATGCAAAATCTTTTATTATTATACCGCATAATACTGTATTCTGGCAACAAATTCCGCATCATAAAACGAAAAAAATCGAGGCTTCTGCATAAAGATTACTTCTTTATACAAAAACCCCGATGATTATTCACAACTCTACATCAAGCCTAAAATGCAAAATTATTCAGCAGCGCCAAAGTATTTTTCAATCAGTTCATCGTAAGTACCGTTTGCTTTTACGTTAGCCAGGCCAGCGTTCAGTTTGTCCAGCAGTTCGGTGTTGTCCAGAGAAACCGCGATAGCGAACTGTTCTGGTTCTTCTACTACGAATTCAGCAGCGATTTTTGCTGCTTCCGGATGAGCTGCTACGTAAGCACCATTCACTGGAATATCCATGATAACAGCATCAACTTCGCCATTACTCAGCGCCAGCATACATACGTTGATGTTTTCCAGCAGTTTTACATCAGCAACAACACCTGCTTCCTGCAGTTCCAGTGCTTTGTTTGCACCAGTGGTACCCATCTGGGACGCAACGATTTTGCCGGCCAGATCTTCTTCGGAAGTAATGTCTTCGTTATCAGCAGCAACAGCAATGTTCAAACCTGCATCATAATAGGTTTCGGTAAATGCAACCTGTTCCTGACGTTCAGGAGTTACGCTCATACCAGCGATTGCAGCATCTAGCTGACCATTCTGTACAGCCATTACCAGACCATCGAATTCCATGTTTACCATTTCAACAGTCATGCCCTGGTCTGCAGCAATTGCATTGATTAAGTCAATGTCAAAACCGACGATGGTTTCACCGTCTGCCGGGTCAATCATTTCGAATGGTTCGAATGCAGCGTTGGTACCAACAGTCAGTACCACTGCATCCTGTTCTGCATCAGCATTTGCATCCTGTGCAGCATCGTTATTGCCGCCGCAGCCTGCGAACAGAACCATACTGGCAGCCAGTACACCGGCAACCAGTGCTTTACTAAATTTTTTCATTTGAATAATCCCCTCTCGTTTTACCGTTACAGTAAATGAATTGATTTTATACAGCAATTATCATAGCGTTTTCCCCGCCAATTTGCAATAGATTTCTTTTTATTTTTTTACTATTTTGTATACAATTTTATCCCCAATTATCCACAGAACATACTATCCCATCTGTGGATAATGTGGATAACCAGCTTCCATTCCCAGTATTACGCCAATCCTTTTCCACATATGATGTTGAAAAATATTTGATATACCAGGAACAAACTACTCCATCACTAAAAATGACCCTGCCCGCTGGCCAGTGTTGCACCCGTAATCTGAATGGCACCGTTCTGATGCAGCACTTTTGCACATTGCTGCAGTGTTGTGCCAGTGGTAAACACATCATCCACCACAATTACACGCTTTCCCGTTACATCACCTCCCCGCTTCAGCGCAAAGGCACCGTCCAGATTTTTCAGCCGCTGTTCCCGGTTCAGTCCGGTCTGATGCGGCGTATGCCGGATGCGTTCCAGACTGTTTTTCCACGGGATTCCGGTCTGTCTGCTCAGCGCTTTTACCAGCAGTTCACTCTGGTTGTAGCCCCGCTCCCGGATTCTGTACCGATGCAGCGGCACAGGCACCAGCAAATCATAACCAGGGGGCAGTGCCGGAGCCAGTTCGGCAGCCAGTACCTCCGCCAGCCAAGGCATATTGCGGAATTTGAAATCTAAAATCGCCTGCTGCCATCCATTCTGATAAGGCCATACCGCCACATTGCCGGTAAGATAGGCCGGCCAGTCTCTGCAGCTGTGGCAATGGTCACTCTGTATTCCAAAACTGTGACAGCACTGGCACTGCCCGTACAGGCTGCGTTTTCGCAGCGCTTCCGCCCTGCATTCGTCACAGACCTGCAGTTTTTCTTGCCGCTTCATGCACACAGGGCACACCGCTGGCAAGGGGAAACATAAATCATATATCCTCTGCAATACACCCAGACAACCACCCCCTTATGCATCCGGGCAAGCAAAATAAACATCAAAATCCCCTTGCAAAGCACGAACAAATGTTTTATGATAAAAGCAAACAGATTTTCGGTCAACCTGCCATTACAGCAGGATGACATCCTGTCGTTATGTTCTCCTGAGCAAGGTCGAAGGAGAACATAATGCTTTCACCATACAACGATATCCAGGAGAGCGCTTATGAATTTAACGGATAAACTTACCATTTTAGCGGATGCCGCCAAATACGACGTGTCCTGTTCCTCCTCCGGGTCCACTCGGCAGGGTCCAAAGGGCGCCATCGGCTCAGCGGCAAAATCCGGTGTCTGCCATTCTTATACCGCAGACGGCCGCTGCATCTCACTGCTGAAAATCCTGATGACCAACAACTGCATCTATGATTGTGCCTATTGCCTGAACCGCCGCACCAATGACACACCCCGCGCCATGTTCAGCGTAGATGAAATTGTCAATCTGACCATGGATTTTTACCGGCGCAACTACATCGAAGGGCTGTTTCTCAGCTCCGCCATCATCGGCTCGCCGGATTACACCATGGAACTGCTGGTGCAGGCGGTGGAAAAACTGCGCCGCGAAAAAAATTTTCACGGCTATATTCATCTGAAAGCCATTCCCGGTGCCAGCCCGGTGCTGATTCAGCGGGCCGGGCTGGTAGCTGACCGCCTCAGTATCAATATGGAACTGCCGTCGGAAAAATCATTGAATCTGCTGGCTCCTGAGAAGAAAAAACAGAACCTGTTGCTGCCGATGCACCAGATTCAGCAGGGCATCGTACAGCACAGAGAAGAGCGGGCGCTGTCACGCAAAGCACCGGCCTTTGTGCCTGCCGGCCAGACCACTCAGATGATTGTCGGCGCCTCCGGCGAAAGCGATTTGCAGATTCTGCGCCTGTCGTCGGCGCTCTATCAGAAATTTTCCATGAAACGGGTTTATTTCTCCGCATACATTCCAATCAACGAGGATTCCCGCCTTCCGCAAATTGCCCGGCCGCCCATGCTGCGGGAAAACCGCCTGTACCAGGCCGATTGGCTCATGCGGTTTTACGGCTTCGATGCCGCCGAGTTGCTGGACGAAACCAATCCAAACTTTGACCCGGACTATGACCCGAAAATCATCTGGGCGGTACGTCACCCGGAACAGTTTCCGGTAGAAATCAACACAGCACCTTATCAGCAGCTGATTCGCGTTCCCGGTCTGGGGATTCGCTGTGCCAGACGCATTATCAGTGCCCGCCGCACCGCGCGGCTGGATTTTGAGGATTTAATGCGCATGCATGTGTCGCTAAAACGGGCACAGTACTTTATTACCTGCAAGGGAAAATATTATCGCATCCAGAACCCGCAGCCTGATGTGATTCTGCGGGCGCTGAAACCAGAAGCCCGTTCCCCTTATGAACAGCTCAGCCTGTTTCCCGACTGGCAGACAGCCGCACCGCAGCCAGGCATCGAGGTGCTGGGTGACAAGGCTTTCTTCCCCAAAAAGGCCAGCGCGCCAGCCAGTTCGCAAACCGATTTGCTGCCTGTTTTTTAACGGAAGGAGCGATAACTGTGCACAGTTATTTATACGACAGCACCTTTGACGGCTTACTGACAGCCTGGTTTTACGCCTACAAAGACGATACCGTATACACCATCTGCCGCAACACAGACTACCAGCCTGATTTGCTTAGCCAGCCGGTTCCGGTCAAAACACAGCCTGATAAGGCTGACCGCATTAGGCAGTCAGTACAGCATAATCTTTCCAGCTACACCATGCGGAATCTCTATCTGCTGTACCTCAGTGAACTGCCCGACTGTGACCTGCTGGGGCTTCAGTATCTGCGCCTGTGTTTTCAGCACGGTGCTGGTATCAACCATGCCAAACATCATCCTGTCATCCGCAAAGTGGAGGATTACCGCCGCAAGGTGTATATCGAATACGACCACATGAAAGGCTTCCTCCGTTTTCAGCAGATTGGCGGGCAGGTATTTTATGCCCGTTTCGCGCCGGACCACAACCAGCTTCCGCTGCTGCGCCCCCATTTAGAGCGGCGCTTTTCCGACCAGAAGATGATTGTGCACGATGAAAAACGGCACTGCGCTTTGCTTTACAATCTGCAGAGCAGTATGATTGTTCCATTTACAGCAGAAGATGCCGCCCGGCTGTTAGAAAACAGCCGCGATGACTCTATCCATGCATTCCGTCAGTATTTTCAGGCTATCAATATTCCGGAGCGGGCCAATCCAAAACAGCAGGCCGGATACATGCCCCACCGCTACCGCAAATACATGCCGGAAACACAGCCAGAATAATACCGCTTCTATATTAGAATATTCTGGAAATCACAGTAAAATCCTCTATCGAGAAAAACAGAAAGACGTCGAAGAATGTCCTCCCATTCTCCCACGTCTTTTTTTGTTGTACTCTCATACTCTCAGGTTATGGCACAGCTTTAGATGGCTGCCAGTTCTTCATACAGATAATCGTTCAGAATTTTAATGTACGTGCCTTTCATCCCCAGCGAACGGGCATCGATAACACCGGCACTTTCCAGTTTGCGCAGCGCATTGACGATAACGGAACGGGTCAGCTTGTACTCTTCCGCCAGTTTGCTGGCCACCAGGAACCCTTCATTGCCGTCAATCTCACTGAAAATATACTTCACTGCCTCCAGTTCAGAATACGACAGCACCTCCAGCGCCAGCTGCACCACATTTTTCTTGCGGGCCTCTGTTTCCGCCTTGCGGCTGGCCGCCCGAATCATCAGCACTGAGGCCAGCGTTGCTGCATACTCCGCCAGCAGCTGTGTTTCCTCTGAAAATTTCTCTTCCTCTCTGCCGCAGATGAACAGCCCCATCTGTTCCGACTGGCTGCCCACCGGCACCAGAGAGATGCAGTTTCCATTATGCCGCTGGTTATATACCGGCTGCCGAATGGTCAGCATCCATTCCAGATTATCCTTGCTGCACTGTTTTTCATCCAGCTCCTTCCGGCTGAACAGCTGCATCGCTTCTGTATCGCTGTAACCAAGCAGCTCCCCTGTCTGATTCATAATATACACACTGCACTGTAACAGATGCTGCAGCTGCTCCGCAGCAGTCTGTACATCCAGCGCATCTACAGTAGCTCTCTGCATCATATAATGCATGGTTCTGTTTTTTTCTAATACCTGTTCCAGTTCCATTGTATTTGCCTCCTAAAATCATGTTGTTCTCAAGATAGTAGTATTATTTCCAGAGATTTACATAATATTCACAGAAGGCTAAATTTTATTGAGGAAAATATATACAATTAAAACTTCCTCTGCAGCAGGTTCTGCAGCTCTTCCATAGTGGATACCGTGTTGATTAAATCCCGCATACGAGCCGCGTTAGGCAGTCCCTTATAATACCAGGCGATGTGTTTGCGCAGTTCCTTCATGGCCACATACTCGCCTTTTTCCGCACAGATTAACCGGGCGTGATGTAAAATCACTTCCTTGCGCTGTTCCAGCGCAGGCTCCGGCGCATACTGCCCGGTTCGCAGATAATCCAGCGTCTGCTGATACATCCACGGGCGGCCCAGTGCCCCGCGACCCAGCATAATACCGTCGCATCCGGTCTGCTCCATCATGGCTTTGCCGTCTTCCGGCTCAAACAAATCACCATTGCCGATAACCGGCACCTGTACCGCCTCTTTCACCTGGCGGATAATCTCCCAGTCGGCCTTGCCGCTGTAATACTGCATCCGGGTCCGGCCATGCACAGCCATGGCGCTGACCCCTGCGGCCTCCATCCGTTTTGCAAATTTCACCGCATTGACAGACGCATCATCCCAGCCTTTGCGGAATTTTACGGTAATCGGCACATCAACGGCTTTCACCATGGTTTCCACAATCTCCGCCGCCAGTTCCGGATTGCGCATCAGTGAAGACCCTTCCCCATTGTTTACCACCTTCGGCACCGGACAGCCCATATTGATATCGATAATCTGTGCACCGTGTTCCTGCATAATACGGGCACCCTCCGCCATCACGTCCGGCTCGGAACCAAAAATCTGCATATTAACCGGCTGCACTTCCCCTTCCATGTTCATCAGCAGATAGGTTTTCTGATTTTTATACGTGAGCGCCTTTGCACTAATCATTTCCGTATATACCAGACCGCATCCGTATTCCCGGGCAATCAGCCGCGACGGACGGTCGCTGATGCCGGCCATCGGTGCGGCCACTACCGGATTTTCCTGCAGAATCATTTGAATCAGATTCATATTGTTTCTCCTGTTTCTGTTTTTTACTTTAACTTCATAATAGCAAAGAATGCTTCGCCACGCAAGAATAACACCAGAGAAAAAGAGCGCACCATTTACGGTACGCTCTGTATCATTCATCTCTTATTCCCCTACTGCGTCCAGCGCTTCTTTGATTTTTGCCGCCATACCGACAATTTTTTCTTCCGGCAGAGCACACAGTGCTACGCGGATACCGGCATTGGCACCGTCACCCAGCGGAACCATAAAGATATCGCTCTTGCGCAGTTCGGCAGCCACTTCTTCTGCTTTCACAGTTGGAACAGTTACAAAGAACCCGGAATCAAACGGACAGGTTTTCAGCCCTGCTTCCTGCGCTTCTTTGATGAACACTTCTGCGCGGTTCAGCAGACTCAGGCGCAGTTCCTCCTGTTCAGCACGGAATGCAGCTTTCAGTTCCGGATCTTTATTGATTTTTTCCATCACCAGCATCCCTAATTTGCTGCAGTTAGACCAGGTTGCACGGCTGGAGAATTTGTTGATGGCAACAAAACTGTCCACTTCTTCCTGGCTGGAGGAAACGCACAGCAGACAGCCTAAGCGATAGCCGTACATGGCATAGCTTTTAGACATGGTATAGGCAACCAGCAGCAGGAAATTTTCCGGCAGGTCATTAAACAGCGTAAAAAACTGACGGGCTTCCGGTGCGGCAAAATCGATATAGGCGATGTCCAGCAGCAGAACCACATTGTTTCTGCCGTTGTTTGCAATAGCTCTCAGTTCTGCCACGACAGCTTCCCATTCATCCTGTTTCACATTATAGCCGGTCGGATTGTTAGCCGGTGTATTCAGAATCATAAACACATTGGTCTGTTTTTCCGCATATTCACGCAGTTTTGCGATACAGCCCTGCACATTGAATCTGCCGTTTTCATCAAATGTAACAAACGTATCAAAGTTGCGGCCTGTTTCACGGGCAATACTTTTATAGGCTGCCCAGTAGCGATCCATGGTCAGTACGGTATCACCGTCATCCAGATAGTTATAGATGGCATGATGAAGCCCGCCGGTACCGCCCGGTGTTGCAACCCCGCCAATATAACCGTTTGGACGGTATTCACGGAATGCTGCATCAATGGCAGCCTCAATAAACCCTGGTGTCCCTTCGATGGAGGCATATTCAGCCGAGTCGCGGAATGGAATTGTTTTTACAGTATCTTCCACAGTCTTTAATGTAATCAGCTGGCCGTCGGCATCTAAAAAAGCACCAGTAGTGGCATTGACAATATTTTCTTTGCCTACCTCTGCTGCACGTGCTTTTGCCATACCGCTGATGCGAAAGATTTTATCCGGGCCGCCCTTGCCCTGCGTATGTTTTGCTAAAACGCTCATGTTCCATTCCTACTTTCTCTTAATAAAAATACATATTTCTTTACAGTGCTTTACTCACATTTTGTTATTATACCGTGTTCTGCCGCACTACGCAATAAAGGGAGCACCATGTATTTTGTATTTATTTTGTATTTTTAACCAGAAACACACATTACTACTCTTTTTTCAGAAACCCAATAAATTTTTCGGTAAAAATTACGCCGGTTCGTCTTTTTAGATGAGAATATCTGCAGCAAAAAACGACCAGCTATATTTACATTCTGCATTAAAACGGAACTTTTTTTGTCTGCTGTCCGTACCGTCGCAGATACAATCTGCGTAAGGCGGACGACAGGCAAAAAATGTCCGGCTTTAGCCAGAATGGGTAAATGATAGCTGGTCGTTTTATATCGTATCTCTTATGATTCAGGCAATATTATTTTCTCTCATACTTCCATTCCAGGAACTCATCGTACGTCCCGATTTTGCTCAGAACACCTTCCTGCTGGATTTCGATGATACGGTTTGCAATGGTATCCACAAACTGATGGTCGTGGGAGGCAAACAGCAGTACACCTTTGAATTCGATTAAACCATTGTTCACAGCTGTAATAGATTCCAGGTCCAGATGGTTGGTTGGCTGGTCGATTACCAGTACGTTTGCGCCGTACATCATCATTTTACTTAACATACAGCGAACTTTTTCGCCCCCGGATAACACATTCACCGGTTTCAGCACATCATCACCGGAGAACAGCATTCTGCCCAGAAAGCCGCGCAGATAGGTTTCGGTGTGGTCTTTCGGGGTGTACTGCTCCAGCCAGCGCAGAATAGACAGTTTGCAATCGTTAAAGTATGCGCTGTTATCGTGCGGGAAGTAGGACTGGCTGGTGCTCACGCCCCATTTGAAACTGCCTTCGTCCGGCTCCAGTTCGCCCATCAGAATCTGGAACAGAGTTGTGGTAGCGATTTCATTTTCACCCATGAACGCAACCTTGTCGCCCTTTTCAATGCGGAAGGATACGTTATTCAGCACTTTTACACCGTCCACTGTTTTGCTCAGGTTTTCTACGGTCAGAATTTCTTTGCCCGGTTCTCTGTCCATTTCAAAACCTAAGTATGGATATTTGCGGGAGGATACCGGCAGTTCTTCTACAGTCAGTTTATCCAGCAGTTTGCGGCGGGCGGTTGCCTGTTTCGCCTTGGATTTATTGGCTGAGAAACGGGAGATAAAGTTCTGCAGTTCTTTGATTTTATCTTCTTTTTTACGGTTCTGATCACGCATCAGGCGCTGCATCAGCTGACTGGATTCGTACCAGAAATCATAGTTCCCGGTGTAGATTTTAATTTTCTTGAAGTCGATATCCACGATGTGGGTACAAACCATATTTAAGAAGTGACGGTCATGGGACACCACGATAACAGTCCCTTCATAGTCCATCAGAAAATCTTCCAGCCAGCGGATAGACTGGATATCCAGGTTGTTGGTCGGTTCATCCAGCAGAATAATCTGCGGCTGACCGAACAGCGCCTGCGCCAGCAGCACTTTCACTTTCTGTTTCCCGTCCAGAGAACTCATCATAGAATACTCAATACCGGTTTCCAGCCCCAGGCCCTGTAACAGTTTCTGTACTTCGGTTTCGGCATCCCAGCCGTTTAATTCGGCAAATTCGCCTTCCAGTTCCGATGCCAAAATACCGTCTTCCTCGCTGAAATCCGGTTTGGCATACAGCGCATCCTTCTGCTGCATAATTTCATATAAACGGGCATTGCCCATGATAACCGTGTCCATAACGGTGTATTCATCGTACGCGTAGTGGTCCTGTTTTAATACCGACATACGAACATTGGCCGGAATGATAATTTCACCGGTGGTTGGTTCTTTCACACCGCTCAGAATTTTTAAAAAAGTGGATTTCCCGGCGCCGTTTGCACCGATGATGCCGTAGCAGTTGCCCGGCGTAAATTTGAGGTTTACATCGGAGAATAAAGTTGTGCCATCAAAGCTCAAGCTGACGTTATTTACAGTGATCATGTTCTTCCTCCTGCAATATTCATAATTCTTGATACGCCGTTCAATCCGCTTTGTTGACCATTTTTGCGGCAACACGCTATCTGGCGCTAACATAAACATTATCTGTTTAATGATACTGTTTTACAGAAGAATTGTCAAGATTTGAGGCGAATATCAAAAAATCCGGTCTGCCCATTATTTCAGGACAAACCGGAGTTTATCTTTTTTCAGCAATCCATATTTAATCACGCAGACAGCCAATGGGAACCACATAGATTCCGTCCTTGCGGCGGTACGCATAATTACCAATGCCGACAAGAACCATAGAAAATGCTGGCGCATTCATTTTATCGGTGTCAATTTTTTTGGCCAGAGCCGTTAAGGTTTTTGCACCTTCTTCAATGAGCGAATCTCCGCCAAGTTTTATTTCAACCAGCCCATAAGCACCGTTGCGCAGATGAACGACCGCATCACATTCCAGGCCATCTTTATCGCGATAATGATAAACCGAGCCATTCATGGCATCGGCAAACACACGCAAATCACGTACACACAATGTTTCAAAAAGGAAACCAAATGTCTTCAAATCAGCAATTAAATCCTGAGGGCCAATCCCTAATGCTGCTGCGGCGATAGACGGGTCGATGTAATATCGCGTATCCGACGAGCGAATCGCCGCTTTTGAGCGAAGGTTCGGATTCCAGGCCGGCATATCTTCAATCACAAATATTTTCTTGAGCGCATTTACATAAGATGCCACTGTTTCATCATCAATGGTGGCACCGTCATTTGCAGAAATATCATTCGCAAGAACCGTATTGGCTGTCTGACTCCCCTGATTTCTGGCATAAGATCGCATGAATCGTTTCACCCGTTCAGGGTTTTTATTCACATTATCGGCTCTGTTGATATCCAAATGAACCACGGCATCATAATAATCGATTGCCTGATCCAGTGCAATTTCATCCTGCATCCCGACCGACTGCGGCCAGCCGCCCCGGCATACCAGAAATGCCAGGCGGTCAAGATTTATATGTGATTCGCCATCTATCGTTTCAGGAGTTGTGAACAACTCTTTCAAACTGATTTCACCAGTGGACTCTCCAGACTCATAAAGGCTCATCGGCCGCATGGTCAGCCAGGTAAACCGGCCAGTGCCAGAATGTGTGATTTCTTTTGTATCTGCAGGAACAGCCGAACCCGTGAGAACAAATTGCCCCAGTTCACCGCGATGGTCAACCTCAAAACGGATTGCATCCCAGAGTTTCGGCGCAAGTTGCCACTCATCGATAACGCGTGGCGTATCCCCTTTTAACAGCCGTTTCGGATTCAATTCCGCCATAGCAATATTCTGTGCCTTTGTTTCCGGCTCGTCCATATAAAGAACACTGGCAGCAATCTGTTCAGCCGTTGTTGTCTTCCCGCACCACTTAGGCCCCTCAATCAAAACAGCGCCTTTGCCTTCCAGTTTTCGTTTTAAAATATCGTCAGCAATTCTCTTGCGATAGTTTTTGATAATCGGCATAACGGTCGCCTCCTCTCACTGGTTATAGTATACCATACACCAGATGATATGCAATCAAAAACCGGAAAGTTGGCAAATTATTTTTCAGAAGATTGGCGTAAAATTTTTCGGAAAGTTGGCGAAATTTTTTCAAAAAATTGGCGAGGCGTCATGTCAGTTTCATATTCGGCCAGCGCTGTTCCATCCAGGCATCGTCGTAATTGCTGTCCAGAAATTCTTCGATAACAGTCTGCGGTTCCGGGCTGGTCTGCCGGTCGGTATAGCGCATCATGGCGCCGGCAGTCAGTACGCCGTCACAAAAAATCACAACCACGATAGCCCAGGTGATGCATTCGCCCAGCAGAGTCGGAATTTTTTCGATGCTTCTGTCCATCACCGGATAAATCCCTTTCATCCAGATAACCGCCAGAATTCCCCATGCCACACAGTACAGTACATTGGTGCGCCCGCCGATATTCAGCGGCATATTGCTGTAATCCCAGAATACGGTGCCAAACACAATCTCGCTCATGACACTGCATAGATATTCATAGCTGCCGCCAATGAGAAACCCTGCGGCAAAAATCCAGAATACGCTTTTCCCTTTCAGCTTCTGCAGCATAATGGTGAGAATCACCGCGCCAAAACCCCACACTACACTGAATGTGCCGTACAACAGACTGGATCGATTCATCCAGAAGCCGTCAATGCTGTAACAGTACACCATTTCAATCAGTGCACCGAGGAAGGAGGAGGCCAGAAACACCCACACAAGTTTATCAAAGCAGAGCCCTTCCGCAAACACATATTGCGGTTTTGTTAAATCCAGCGGCTCCCGGATTCCCGGATACTCTTTCTGCAATCGCTTCCAGATGGCCGCCGTCGCCTTATCCAGCAGCCGGATGGTTCTGCGCTGCATGGCGGCGCCGGTCTTTGAAACATGACTGGTGCGGATGGTGTAACACACGCCTAGAAAGTCAGCCGCCACCAGAATCATTAGAACAGCAACTGTAATTTTCACCAGCAGAGCCGGCAGCAGCAGCATAACTGCCATCAGAATCGGATGCACCACCAGATAGATAACCAGATAGATGGCCGCCAGCAGCAGATGATAGCCAATGCTCCTGTTATTGTAGAACATCAGCCGGTGTTCCCGCTCAAACGCATTATGCCGGCTGACCCGCTTTATAAAATGCTCCGACAGGGTCCATACCATCCCAACCACCACGAAGGTCAGCACATACTGCAGCGGTATATTATGCTGCAGGGTCGGCAATGCCGTGATCAGCAGAACCGCTGCAATCCCGTAAGGCAGTGCAAATGGCAGATCCAAAAACCCGCTATTCACAAATCGTTTGTTTTTTATTGTGAAATAACCCATCTCTGCCGCCCAGCCGAGAAAAGAATACAGTAGCAGGCAACACAAAAGGTCTGCCATGGAATGCGATACCGTCATCCTGTTTTCCTCCCGTTATCTGCCGGAAGCAAAGCCACCGTTTCATGATAAAACACATCCAGCACCCCGGCATACACATCATGCCATGGTTTGTTTCTTCCAAAATAATGAATGATGACGCTGTTCCGGCGCACCCATTCGATAACTATTTTTTTATTACGCAAATCTGCATTATATGCCAGCAGCGTACGGTCACTCAGATTATATCGCATCCGATCCAGCAGTTTTACATGTTCCCCATACAGTGCCGTGAGAATGTCCTGGTCGGGAAGAATCAGAATATTCTGTTTTTCTCTCGCATAGTTCCGGATGTCCTCCAGCTTTACATGAACGCGAAGCGGTTCCAGATGCATCAGCAGAACACCGGTGTTCACATAGGGCACATCTTCATCCACATCCATACCCAGCCGCAGCCGGTTCAGCCGTGTCAGGTTTTCGCCAGTGTTGGAACAGGCCATAAACCATGCATCCCCAAAATCGCTTTCATACAACGGCACCAGCGAATTAATAATAATGGTATCCACATCCAGATATAGGATTCTGTCCAGCAAATCCGGCAGAAGCACCGGTGCCGCCAACCGATAGTATATCTGTTCCGGATAGCGCTTTGTGGTTGGAAATCCCTGAAACAGCTCCTGCGGAACAGAAATAAAATGATATGTCATCTGTTCCAGCCTCGCCTGGTAAATCTCCGCCATATCTGCCTCTTCTAAATCAGAGTGAAAAATGTACACCTCATAAGCCTCTGCCCCGCCGTGCAGTTCAATGGATTTCAAACAGCTCTGCAATAAATGTACACAGTTTCTGTTGATGGAAAATAATAAGTTCATACTGTTTCTCCTCGCTGTCCTGTTATCTGCTGTCTTCGCTATCAGCAAAACAATGATTTCATGAGGCATTATATCAGATGAAACTCGAAAAAAGCGGGGGTCATCTTTATCTTTGCCGAATCTCAATGTTATATTAACGATTGTTACTTTTTCACCACAGTTCGGCAGTACTCTGTTTACGGCGTATACGGCAGTATACCGTCGCCCATTGATGCAAAAACACCATGCATGCGGAAAAATGGAACCACCATTCTGGTTATCACCAACGTCATGGACGAGGCCGACCGCTGCCAGAGGCTGCCCATGATGCGGGAAGGCCGGATTCTTGCCACAGGCGAAATCCGGAATCGTTATCAGGTTTCTTCCATCTTGCTTCGGCAGCGATTTCCCAGCCAGACCGGCCAGATGGTGAAAGTGCATCTGAACACCAAATAAAATATATTCCCCCCTGTATAAAACAGAGACCAGGACAAATTAGAACATGTTCTGATCTCTGTTTTACCTCTTACATATATTCTTTTATTTTGTTCAGAAACTGCTGGTAGTTGTCGCCTTGCCGCAGTCGTTCGGGGCAGTTTTTGCTGGTGAAATCGCCGTGCTGTTTCACATCGGAAATATCCAGATGGTAGCGATTCAGCAGTTCTGCGGCCAGATGAGCGGCGTTATCCACCGCTTTTGCATAGTCGCCGTCTTTATTTACACAGATTTCAATGCCGATGCCGCACTCATTGCCGCCGCCTTTTGTGCCAGAATCACTGGCATGGTAACCCTGCTCCGAATCGGGCAGATGATGATAAATCTGGTGGTCATCCACCGTATAGTGCCACGACAGCGGCGTATCCTTCTGCTCCTCGCTGTGCAGATACCGGTTGTGCATGGCTGCATCGGCACCGGCCGCGGAATTTCCTGTCTCGTGAATCACCAGCCATTTGATACAGTGCTTCGCCCCGGTACGCCCCCGCCATGCTTCATCCAAAAAATCAGTGTAAAGGGGAATCCCGTCAATGTCCGATGTACCCGCATCCAGATAATCGGGCGGCAACAGCAGCATCGCCGTGTGTACCAGCCCGCCCAGAATCATCATACAGCCCAGCAGTGTAATGAATGCCTGAATCCGCGCCCTCTTTGTGTTTTTCAGCCGATATCGTATTTTCCGTCTGCGTGCCGCCATTGTTCTTCCCCCATTTCATATAATTTTATTATACAGGAATCACTGTACTGCCGTAAACTATTTTTGCAGAATGTTGTCCGGCACTCGCTTATAAACATATCTAATGTATGTGCAATTATGAACAATATCACTTTCTTTTTCTTGAAAAACAATTTCACAGTGCTATAATAGTTTCAAACGTTAAATAGTAAGCTATAGAAACAAGAGAAAGAAGGGATACAGTCTATGGCAAATACACTTGAAAAATTTGGACTGAACAGAAAAATGATTATGATTAACGCCGTTATGCTCTTCGGCGCCTTTATCACCATTCTGAATCAGACCTTACTGACACCGGCTCTGCCGAGTATCATGCGGGACATGAACATCGACGCCGCAACGGCACAATGGCTCACCACCGGTTTTATGCTGGTGAACGGCATTATGATTCCGGTTACGGCCTATCTGATTGACCGCTTCTCTACCCGAAACCTGTTTTTCTTTTCCATGAGTCTCTTTACGCTGGGTACCGCACTGGCTTCGGTATCCACAACCTTTCCGATGATTTTAACCGCCCGGCTGCTTCAGGCTGCCGGGGCCGGTGTGCTGATGCCTATGGGGCAGACCATTATGCTCCTCACGCTGCCGCGCCAGTATCGCGGTGTTGGTATGGGCATTATCGGCCTGGTTATCGGTGTGGCTCCGGCTGTAGGGCCGGTTATCTCCGGGCTGGTGGTGGAAGCCTTCGGCTGGCATATTTTATTCAAAGCCATGGTTCCGCTGTCACTGTTAACCATCGTGGCCGCTTATTTCTTCCTGGAAAATATGGGCGAAACCACCAACATCACACTGGATATGCCTTCGGTCATCCTGTCTACCCTGGGCTTCGGCGGGCTGCTGTACAGCTTCAGTACACTGGGCTCCACCGGGTTCAGCACCGTTGTTACCGTTTCTCTGCTGATTGGCATTGTTTCTCTGATTCTGTTTATCCGCCGTCAGCTCCAGCTGGAAGAACCGCTGCTGAAAGTGGATATTCTGACAAACAGAAAATTTGCCTTATCGGTTATCTTAACCATGCTGGTTCAGGCCGCACTGAACATCGGGCCGGTACTAAACCCGATTTATCTGCAGACCATCCGCGGCTACGGTGCCAGTGTTTCCGGTTTTATTATGCTGCCGGCCTCCATCGCCATGCTGATTATGAGCCCTGTCAGCGGCCGGCTGTTCGACAAATTCGGGCCTAGAAAACTGGCCATCCCCGGTTTATTTCTTTCCGCTGCATTTACACTGCCAATGATAATGATGGACGAAAACACTTCGCTGTATTATCTGGCTTTCGTGTACACCATCCGCACCATCGGGCTGTCACTGGTGAACATGCCGCTGAACACCTGGGGTCTGAATGCGCTGGAAAACAGAGTAATGGCTCACGGCACCGCCATCGGCAATACCTTCCGTCAGGTGGCCGGTTCCATCGGTACTGCCGTACTGATTACCGTAATGTCCATCATTGTGGCGAACAGTGCAGACCCGGCCAGTATTTCATCCCAGATTTACGGGATTAACATGGCATACGCCGGTGCCGGGCTCCTGATGTTCACCGCATTCGTGCTGACCATCCTGTTTGTAAAAGAAGAAAAATAACAATTACATGTTCCGGGGCCGAGACAAGGCTGAACCCGTTCAGCTTTGTCTCGGCCTCTTTTCTGCTTATACACAGAATGCCATACTATTGTATTCCCTGTTATTCATGTTATAATAGTTAAGAAGATACGACAAATTCATCAAACTGTCCAACCAGTCGATTTTGTTACAGAAACTGTCTAATAATTCGGAGGAGAACACGCTATGGCAAACGCAGCAAATACATTAGAACAAATGGGACTCAGCAGAAAAGTCATTATCATAAACGCCATTATGATTTTTGGCGGTTTTATCGGAATTTTAAATCAAACCCTTCTGACTCCGGCACTGCCAAGTATTATGAAAGAAATGCAGGTGGATGCCTCCACAGCGCAATGGCTTACCACAGGTTATATGCTGGTGAACGGGATTATGGTGCCAGTTACAGCATTTCTGATTGATAAGTTCACCACCAGACGATTATTTTTTGCAGCCATGGGTATCTTTTCGCTCGGCACACTCACAGCCGCCATCTCCGGCGACTTCTCTATCGTGCTGCTGGCCCGTGTTTTACAGGCAGCCGGTGCCGGTATCATGATGCCGATGGGGCAGGTGCTGATGCTGCTTACGGTACCAAAACAATACCGCGGTACCGGTATGGGTATGATTGGTATTGTCATGGGCGCTGCGCCTTGTATCGGCCCGGTTGCTGCAGGGGTGGTCATTGATGCGTTTAACTGGCATATGCTGTTCTTTGGCCTGACACCGCTTGCCTTACTCACCATTGTGATCGCCTGGTTCTATCTGGACAACTTTGGCAGCCCGAAAGATGTTCAGCTGGATATCACATCCGTTGTGCTGTCTACCTTAGGGTTTGGCGGCCTGTTATACGGATTCAGCGTTATCGGTTCCAGCGGGTTCAGCGTGGTTGTACTGGCTTCGCTGCTGATTGGTGCTATTGCCTTGGCACTGTTTATTCACCGTCAGCTGCACATGAAAGAACCATTACTGAAAATGGAGCTTCTGAAAAATCACACATTTACAGTTTCTGTGCTGCTGGTTATGCTGGTGAATGCAGCAATTCTTGTGGGTGGTATTTTAATGCCAATCTATGTACAGACCATCCGCGGATTCAGCGCAACGATGTCGTCCCTGATTATGCTGCCATCAGCTCTGGTTTCCGCTCTCATGAGCCCAATCAGCGGCCGGTTATTTGATAAACACGGTGCCAGAAAACTGGCTGTTCCGGGGCTGTTCATCATTATCACCGCCTCGTTCATGCTGACCCGGCTGACCGAAACAACACCGCTGTTCTATGTGGGGCTTGTCTATTGTTTCCGCATGTTAGGGCTGTCGCTGATTAACATGCCGCTGAACACCTGGGGCTTAAATTCGCTGGATAACAGCGTGATGTCCCACGGCACGGCCATCGGGAATACTTTCCGCAACGTGGCCGGTTCTCTGGGGACTGCGATTCTGGTCACCACCATGTCGCTAACCATTGCCTTCGCTCCGAATCCGTCGTCGAACATCGCACAGATTAGCGGTATCAACAACGCCTACCTTGGCGGTACACTCATGATGGTGGCTGCACTGGTACTGACCGTACTGTTTGTAAAAGAATAAAACATGTTGATATAGCAAAAACCCGCGCACCGCAGCTGATACGTTCAGCCGCTGATGCGCGGGTTTTGGTTTGTTACTCGCATGGATGTCTCAAACATACTTCTGACGCTTTCACATTCCACCAGTATGCGTAGCTGCAGAATGTTTCATACGCTTCTGCTGTGCAATTTTCCTTTACCACGTTTCTATATTCCTCAAATTTTTCCGCCGGAATCACCGATGGCAAATTTTTAATCTGCAGCAGCAGGTCAATATAGCCATCCGCCATCACCTGTTTCATTTCCTCGATGAATTTCTTCCGCACCTGCGGGAATTCGCCCATCTCTCTCAGATGATATTCCTTCTGATATACCGGTGTGGCAAATACGCCTTTGCGGTCGTACTTTGCCTTTTCCTCATAGGTTACTTCCGGCTTTGCATCGTAAAAATACTGGATGTTGCCCTGCGCATTCTGATAGGCAAACCCGCTCATCACTTTTTTGTACTGCCCCTTGGCCACGATGTCATCCTCCATCTGTTTTTCCACATCATGGAGCCACGCCATCAGTTCCCGTTCTGCTTTCTGTGTTAAAACCTTGCTGTCCACCGCGGTACGCACCAGCCCGCCGAATAGCTGCAGCTGTGTGGCATCATACAGCCCTTCCAGCTCGTCCTGTTTTTCTTTTAACAGGGCATATGCCCCATTGGAAGGTGTAATATCACTCAACACCTTCAGCAGATGAAAATATGCCTGATTATAGATTTCCCGAATCTTTCTGCCGGTTTCTCTCTTCACTTCCAGCTTGATTTTTTCCTCATGACCCGATGGTGCAGGGCGCCGGTTCATATTGCGAATCACCGGCGTTGGATATAACCCTTCCGATGCACTCTGCTCGATAAATTTGTACAGCCGCCCGCTCTGGGCACTGATGCGATAACACACCTGCCCGTCGGCATCCAGATACGCCACCCCGTAATAGGTGAACTCTTTGTCAAAACAGCCCAGCTTCATGGCCGATTCAAAGTCACCGGCAGCAATCATGTCCTTGTTGTTCTCAAAATACATGGAGCCCATATCCATCATGGAATCACTTTTTTTCTGGTTTTCAATAATCTTCAGAATTTCATTAATATCCATCTGTCTATGCCTCCTCTTCTTTATTCATCGTATCGTACAAATCCCGGAAAGTACTTTCCACTTCCAGCTTCACCCGCACATTGCCCATGGCATCCTGCGCAGCCACCACCGGATACCCCAACAGACGGCTGATGCTGTCGTTATCGAACATCTCGCCGGTTTTGCCCTGGTCCACAATATAACCGTCCTTCATCAGGATGGTTTTGTCAAACATCGGCAGAATCTCTTCCACATAGTGGGTTACATAGATGATGGTCATATCAGTGGTTTCAGCTAAATCGGCAATAGCCTGGAGCACATATTCACGGGCGTAAATATCAAGCCCGGTGCCCGGTTCGTCCAGAATCAGAATTTCCGGATTGCTGATTAACGCTCTGGCAATTAATACACACTGCCGCTCCCCTTTACTCATCAGCGCAAACGGCTGTGCCATTTTATTACCCAGTCTTAATTTTTTCAGCAGTAATTTTGCTCGTTTTACATCATCATTGGTGATATCCTTGCTTAAACTCAAGGTGCCCGATACACCAGATAGCACAATATCCATGGCCGATTCCCAACTCAGATATTTGTCAAAAAAGGAGCTGGATACCCAGCCGATGCGTTTGCGGTGGGAGAAAATATTTTTCTCGTTATAGGCTTCGCCGAACACTTCCAGCTTCCCGGCGGTTTCGCCTTTAAACCCGGCAATAATACTTAACAGCGTAGTTTTCCCGCAGCCATTCATGCCGAACACAATCCAGTGGTCGCCTTTTTCAATCTCCCAGTTGATATCGTGAATCAGATAACGGCGCCCCGACTGGCAGCTCAAATGCTCTGCTTTTACGACTACAGACATGATGCTCCCCCCGTTTTGCGGCCAAAGATGGCGTCCTCATCCATATCAATAATTTCCACATCTTCGTCTAAATCCATATCGTACAGGATAACTTCCTCGCCCAGAATAGATTGGGAGATATCCACCGGCACTTTAAAGCCGTCATACTCTAACAACCCCAGATTTTTGCAGCCCCACGCCATAATGTCGCAGAGTTTGGCCACATTCATCTGATAGGTTTTGGCGGAGTCATCGTTTTCTGGGTAGAGATTCAGCTGAAACTCGTCTTCAAAATATTTTGCCACATGGTAGATTTCTTTATTGACGCCGTATTCGATACGGTCGCATTCGTTGCAGAAAATTTCCACACGGCCTTCTTTTACATTGCCGTACAGGATACGGCGCAGTTTTAAATCGCCTCCGCAGTAACGGCAGCAACAGTTTTTGGTGCGGATTTTCAGCTCCTGTAATCGTTCATTTTCTTTGTGTTTTTTTTCAAAATCCTGTGCATTCAGTTTTCTTTCTTCTGACATGGTATTCTGCCTCCTTGTAAATTACGTTCTTTCCATTACTCTCTGCATCACTAGAGTTCCTTCGCTGCGCTCAGAATGACAGCTTCTCAGAACGTCACTTCTCAGGGTGACAGCGTTTCCAGATGCCATTCCGAAACCCTTTCTTGTCATTCTGAGGCCGCAGGCCGAAGAATCTCCGGTTTGACTTAAATACATGTTTTCATTTTCATTACAATTATGTTTTTTTGACAGGTTTATATCGGCACGGCAAACCAGTGCCGCTATGTAAAAACGCGGAGCAATCTTCGCTGCTCCGCTTTAGGTGTAATAGAAACTCACATGCAGCTTCTAACAATATCAATATACAATCTTAGAATTCTTCGTTGAAAATCTGGTATACCGGAGCACCTTCACAGTCGGCCGGCATTCTTACATTCATCAGCGCAGCCATGGTAGGAGCCACGTCTACCTGACGAATATAACGTTCTGTTTTGTAGCCTTCTTTGATACCAGCGCCAGCTGCTACAAAAATCGGGCTTAAGGATGTTTCGCAGTCACCGTATGTGGTGGATAAACCGTCGGCATGGTCAATGTTATAGCCTTCTGCAATCCAGTAGCAGATGTCACCGCATTCCGGACCACCATAACCTAACAGTTTGGCGTCTTTGTTGCGCAGAGCCAGAGCAACAATTCTGTGGCCTGTTTTTGCATCTTTATAACCGTACAGGTCGGTCATAATCTGTTCTTCCAGCTGATATTTGTCTTCCGGTTCTACAATACCGTGCGGGTCACGGCCTTTCAGGTTGATGTAGATGTTGCATTCACGGCACGCAACGGCTCTGGTTTTTTCCCAGTCCATTTCACGCAGTTTATTGCCGTTTTCATCCCGTTTCAGAACGGTGTAGCCCAGTTCCTCCATAACGCCGATATTGACACTCATATCGCCTAACATCGGACTTCTGTGTGGAGGGCAAACCTGTGCGTGGTCGGATGTGATGATAACAGTCCAGCCTTCATCTAATAGATGCAGGAATTCACCCAGATAGTTATCGGTCTGTACATATACGTCTTCCAGGAATTTCTGGTACTGTTCTACAGGGCCGGCACCGAATTCTTCTTTGTATTCTTTATCGCCTTCACTCATAAAGCGGATAAAGCGGTGTTCCTGCATATCCACGTTGTGGAAGTGGGAGAAGATTGCTTCCACGCCTTTTTTCTCAATCATGTAATGGATTGCATCTGCCTGCCATCTTGCAGCCAGGTTCCACACATCCAGCATACAGTCGGTAACAATTTTCGGGTCGTGGTTCCCGATTACAGAGCCAGGTGCAATGTGGCCAACATTTTCAGTCAGTTCATAGAATAGTTCTTTTGGCTGGAAGATGTAATCGGCATGCATATCGATACCGTGAGAGATAAATACTTCGATATGGGAACCGTCTTCTTTGATATCCAGCAGTTTCATGTTGTAACTTGCATCTTTGTGTTCGCCGGAAGCCGATACCGCTTTGTCGTAAATCTGACCTTTCATGATGCCTTTTTCCAGCACTACAAATGGTTCTGCATCTTTTTTTGATTTATACAGCGCAACTTTATCGTATTTGCCCTCTGCATTTTTCAGGATTAACCCTGGACGGCGATGTAACCCTTTGCTTAACAGCAGGGTAAACTCTTTTGCACCTTCCGGAGCATTTGCCCAGCCATTTGGAGCATCTTTAACCGGAGACAAACCCAGACTGAATCGGTCGTCCAGGCAAACGCCGCCCATCCCTTCTTTCCATTCCATGATGTACTGGCCTTTTTCTTTGGTTGCTTTCAGGCCATCGGTCATATTGTTGCCACCATCTTCAAAATCTTCCGCTTTTACAACACAGGCACGGTCTAAATCTGCTGTTGCAGATGGGGCGAAGGTAACGGTTTCAATTTTAGTATCAGCCACTACCATAAATTCATTGGCTACGGTAGCCATCCCCATGCCCAGGCAGCCGGGTGTGGAGCCATCGCATACGTACAGGTTTTCGCTGGTGCTGGTTGGAGGCCATGCGTTCCCCGGCCAGTGCATCACCAGTGTTTTGATGCCCTGGTCTGCCAGTACATTCCACAGCGGTTCTGCTTTACAGCCGCGGGAGTCAAAGTTGGCCACGGTTCTGTCCAGGTCGGAACCCTGACGGTTAAATGCGGTGATACCGTGTACGTTTGCATAGCAGCCACAAGCCAGGGTTGCCCACATTGGAGGGGTTACCGTTGGGTGACCGCCCATCAGTTCCAGGTCTTCCCGGCAGGCGCCGCGGTCGATGTACTTCTGCAGGTTCGGCATTTTACCTTCCCGTAGCATTTTCAGGCTGAAGCGCGGGTCTAACCCGTCAACGCCAAGAATGAATACTTTACTGGATAACTGTTTTCTAATTGTCATTTGAAAATTCCTCCTCTAAAAATTTAAAATCTACTCAACAATATTTAATTTCATAATCAGGCTGCAACACAATTCTGCGCCACAGTCTGCGCCACAGCCTGATTTTAAAAAATAACATGAAGTTTTTTCACTGCAGATTTTTAATTTAGATTGTACCAAATACCATAAATGCCAGCGGAATCATAACCACCATGAAGATTACCATACCAACTGCGGAGAACAGGATGCCATTGATGTATGCATCTTTTTTGTTAATCCATTCATGTGCATACATTAACGCGCCTGGAGAAGATGCCGCCGGTGTGCAGTAAGCAAAGCTCATACCGCACATGAATAGCCAGCCGAATACCCAAGGATTAATACCCATACCGGCACATACACCTGCTAACGCACCAACCAGTGTCAGTACAATTACGAAGTTGTGAGTTACCTGAGTAACCAACCAGAACAATACCAGTGTTACTACTATAAACGCAACTGGAGACATCTGAGATACGATTGGAATCAGGAAACCGGTTACTTTTGGAATAATTGCTACCTGTTCAGTTTGCATTAGTGCGGACAGGGACAGAGTAGATGTTACCAACAGCACGATATCCCATGTTAAACCAACCTGAGCCAATTTATCGGTTTTTGTAAATGGTGTACCATCTTTTTTACGCAGTAACAGTAATACACCTAACAGCAGAGCCGAAACACCGTGCAGACCCAGACCACTCAGGAATGGAGAGATTGGCAGATCTGGCAGGAAGCTTGGAATACCCAGCAGAACAATCAGCGCAATCATAACACCAAACGCTACTTTACCATCAACAGATAATTTGATAGTTTTTGCTTTTTCATAAAATTCTTCCGGCATTTCTTTCATTTTACTTACATCAACACGTAAGATAAACTTACCGATAATTAATGCAATTACAACTGTTAATAACTCACCAACAATCCCTAAGAACAGTACCTGCATAAATGGGAATGCATACCCATTCAGCGAGTTTGCCATCAGAGAGTGTAAGGTTACAGAATAGAAACTCCATGGCACAGACCCAGAAATAACGGTCTGCAGCATAACGATGGTACACATCACATAGCCAACGTATTTGTCACCTTTCTGGTAACCGGCAACTTCTGCAATACCTAGGAACAGTGCCCACATCAGGAAAATCATTGGGAATGTGGTTACGAAGAAACATAATACCGCAGCTGTCAGGAAAATCATAGCTGTGATTCTCCACGGATGACCGCGTAACACTTTTAAAGACAGCATTTTATATGCAATCCATTCGGAGAACCCGGACTGACCTAAATAAGCCAGCAAAATCATTGGAAATACCATCTGGAAGAAGGTTGTGGACAGAAATGCTGTAGAGAATGAAGTTGCAATATCCATCGCGCCAGTGGTACCCATTGCGATAATCCCTAAAATGGATACCCAGCCGAATTCAACAGTAATCCAGCCCCATAATAAACCTAAGAAAATACCTACAGCCCGCATACCAGCGTAGCCTAAACCGAAATCAGGCAATAGCCCAAATCCAAAGAAGCAGAATAAAACAATAGCGGTGTTAATCCAATATGTCATTGTTTTTGGTTGTTTTTGGTTTTTTTTCGCTTCCATATTCTTTCATCACCTTTCAATTATTCACTTGCATCATTACGTGTGCATCATTACGTTTCCTTTATCAAATATTGACAAAAAATTCTGTTTTAGTCGGCCAGCCTTCATGTCTATAAGATACACTTTTTATTTTCATTTGAAAAGCTTATATATTTTACCGTACTTTGCGGTTCCGTAAAAAAAAATTACGTCTGTATAAAAGCCCGTTCAGCCAGCACCCGTTCACATTTTTTACGCCTCCCGCCAGAAACGTAAAAGTATTTTACTGACCGATAATTGACAGGAATACTTCTTTTGATTAGTATAAAAGTAACCAATTGTATCGTATCCGCCCATATCTTATCTGCATCAGGAGTTGTTTGTTATGTTGAATTACGCAGCGCTCTACTATCTGCTGGAAGTCAGTTCGGCTCAGTCTTTTACGCTGGCAGCGGAAAAACTGCACATGACCCGTCCTGCCCTTTCTACAGCGATTAAAAATCTGGAAAAAGACTTAGGGTTTTTATTATTAAATCGGAACCACGACGGCGTCACCTTAACCCGCCAGGGCGAAATTGTGGTGCAATTAGCACAGAAAGGGTTCGCTTTTTTTGATGAGATTGAGCATCTCACCAGAAACAGACCGGAAATTCCGGCTGAGATATCTGTTTATTCCACACTGGCACTCAATTCCTCTATCACACCAGCATTGGTAAAAAACTATTATGAACAGTATCCGGAAGGGAAGTTTAATGCCTATACGATTGGCAATGCATCACCAGATGAAATATTATTGAATCATCCGGACAGCTTCGTATTGGGTATTTTCAATGAAACGCGGCTGTTCGATAAACAGTTACAAATGATTGTTCTGGATAAAAGCAAAACGTATCTGGCCATGAGCCCGGACGCTCCTTTTTTCCCGGCCGAAGTAAAAAGTGTTTCGATAAAAGAACTGTTACAGGTTCCATTAATCATAACTGAGGTATCAGAAGAACAGTCTTTTCAAAATGACTTAATGTCCGCTCTGCGTAAGTATGGAGAACCCCATATTCGCTTTACTGCTTCTGGTATGGATATGAGTTCCTCCCTGATTGCAGACAGCCTCGGGGCTACCTTTTATCCATCTTTTAAACAGTTACAAAATCCAAATACTGCAAATTACCGTACCATCAGCATTAAAAATGCGCCAAAATTTGTACTGGCTGCCCTTTATCACAAAGATATCCCGCAGGAAAAATTAGACTTTTTCCTCAGTCTGCTGAATCAGATTTAACCGCACAAAAACCCCGCGCACCGCTGCTGATACGCTCAGCCGCAGATGCGCGGGGTTTTGTCAATATGCTTTTTTCAGGAATACAGCTGTACATCTTCTCGCTGTTCTGCCAGGCGCTGCAGTTCTTCTGTAAAGCCGTGAACAGAAAACAGCACATACCATTGCCGCCTGTTTTCTTTTTTCCATTCCACCTGATTTGCTTTTTCTTCTAACGCCTGTAATACATTCAACCCAACCGGCCCTTCCCAGTATTTGCACTCGCCAAAAATCATGTCCTGCCCGGTGCTGTCGTAGGCCACAATATCAATCTCGGTGTCGCTGTTCCACCATCGGCCTGCCCGGTCAAAGGTGAATGGCCATGCATCCGCTCCATTCAGTTGCCACATGGTTTCCAGGCAGATATCCTCATACACATAGCTGATATGGCTGTCGACCAGACTAGCCCGGATTTTTTTCATGGCCAGTTCCGTATGCCCTGATTCAATCAGGCTCAGGTTGGAATACACAAACCGAAACCAGAACAGCATAAAGTTATCTCTGATTTTATACAGCCCCCGCTTGCTCTTTTCCGGGTTTTCCTCTGTAACGGGTACTTCCCGTTCCAGAATGTCCAAATCGATTAATGTTTTCAGGTAGCGGGTCAGGCCGGTCTGTTTCAGTTCCAGCGCACCGGCAATTTTAGACAGCTTCTGGTTTCCGGCTGCAATGGTTTTGATGATGGAAAAATAGCTGCCCACCTCGGCAACCTCCCGCTGCAGCAGAAAATTCGGTTCATCATACAAAAAGCTGGAGCGCGATAAAATATTTCGCTCAATGGCCTGATAAATATCGGCCTCTGCATCAAACAGCTCAATATATTTTGGCACACCGCCGGTGACTGCATAATAACAGATTAGCTCCTCCCGGGATTTTTCCGGAAAGAACTGATGATAATACCGAAACGGTATCTGTTTCAGTTTCATCTGACCGGTTCGCCGCCCGTATAACGGGCTGCTGTACTGCAGGGTCTGGCTTTCCATCATCGAGATTAAAGAGCCGCATAAAATCACCATGATATTCTGCCTGTTCAGCAGCGTATCCCAGATTTTCTGAAACACAGACGGAAAGGCAGGGTTTGCTTTACCCAGATACTGAAATTCATCCAGCACCAGCACAAATTTCTCTTCCGTTATGGACTGGCACAATACATCAAATACCAGCTGCCAGTCAGAAATCGCCGCACTGGCCAGAAGCTGATGATTTGCCTGTTCCGCCACTGCCTTCTGAAATGCCCGCAGATTCTGCTGTTCGCTCTCTTCGGTCATTAAAAAATACAGCGATGGTTTTCCCTGTATGAATCTGCTGGCCAGTGCGGTTTTCCCCACACGTCTGCGGCCATATAAAATAATCAGCGAAGAACCGCTGCGAGTATATTCCTCTTCCAGAAACTGCAATTCCTGCTCGCGGTCAACGAATACGTCCATTTTTATCACCTCGCAATTATTATACTTCAAAGTATAATAATTTAAAACATAATTTTTAAAAATAATATATCTTCACAGCAAAAAACCCGCGCACCGCAGCTGATACGTTCAGCCGCAGATGCGCGGGTTTGATTTATTGTTCATTCGCTTTTTGGTTAATCTGCTGTTCATACTGCAGCAGAATTTCTTTTGTGGTTTCCGGCATACGCGCGGCTGTTTCTTCGGTGCAATACAGTATCAGTTCCGATTTTTCACTCTGTACAGCAAAGAAACTGGATTTCGGGAAAAAGCTGGCTGTTTTTTTGATTTTCTTTCGGATTTCTTTATCGTCCAGCAGATTTTTCCACGAGATTTTTTTACCATGCCAGAATAAATCCAGATCCACAATACGGCTGCCGCCCTGACTGTACTCCAGCCCGATGAGCAGCTTTTTCAGTTCCAGCGGGTTCAGAAAGGTCAGCAGACGGATATGATAGGTACCTACCGGATCGGCAAACATACTGACTTCCCGGTTCCAGGTTTCTGTTACAATATAGCCCAGCTTCAGCGCTTTGATTGCCTCTGTCACACGGTTGTACTGTAAATCGTAGGCTTCATAGCGGTCAAAGATGCGCAAATCCACCATGTGCCACACATCAGGCGCGAACGCTTTTGCCAGATAACGCGGTGCGTGAATGCGCAAATACCCCATCAGGCTGGCATAATCATAATCGGCAAACAGAACTTCATCGTAAAATTTCCGGTTTCCCGGCTGATCTTCTATCAGGAATGCAACGATAACCCCTTCGTTGTTTTCCCGATGCAGCATACCGTCCAGCCCGGTGCGTTCGCACTGCAATTCGGCCCGCATTTTATCTACCACAGGTTTTTGTTCCCCTAAACTGTTAAAAATAATAATCTGCGGCAGAGCCCGAACCGCATGAATCATCTGCTGCGCCTCCGGGTTCATCAGATGACACAATACATATTCTACAGACTGCTCCACTGCCAGATAGTTTACGCTGTCGGCGGCACCATTCTCATTGACAACACAGAGTACACAGTGCGTTTTCGCTGTGTCGATGCCTGCCCCCAGTTTTTCCATCGTTTCGCAGGTAAACTGACCTGTCAGATACTGCATCATAGCTTCCTGCTGCCCGGTACGAATGGCAATCATTCTTGGCCCCTGCATCACTAAATTCAACATACTGTTTCCCCCTTACGCTTTCCCCGGACCATATAATGTACTCACCAGTGTTACACTGTTTTCATCCAGCCCCTGTACCGTTACCTGTTTTCCACAGCTTTCAAATTTGTTCATTGCCTTTTTCAGTGCTGTCGCTGCCGATTCATCCCACAATCTGGCCCGGGAAAAATCCAGCACAACCTGACGGGCCTCGCTGCGAAAATCAAAGGCATTCATCATCGGTTCCGTGGAGGCAAAGAAAATCTGCCCCTGTACCGCATACGTCACAGTATCGCCATTCTGATGCTCCGCTACTGTAATTTTAGACATCTGCATCGCAAAAAACAGTGCGGTTAATACAAGCCCTATCACTGTGCCGTACGCCAGATTATCGGTTGCCACTACAATGGAAACCACCACCACAATTACCAGCGCATCGGTGCGCGGCATACGGTTTAACCGCCGCAGCGAATCCCAGTCAAACGTGGAAATGGATACGGTAATCATCACTGCTACCAGTGCGGCCAGCGGAATCTGTACCAGTAAATCATTCAGAATGAAAATCAGTACCATCAGAAACGCACCGGATACAAAGTTGGATAACCGGCCGCGGCCGCCGGAGTTTACATTTACAATGGCCTGCCCGATCATCGCACAGCCACAGGTGCCGCTGAAAAAGCCGGACACAATATTGGCAATCCCCAGCCCGCGGCATTCCCGGTTGCGGTCACCGGTACTGTCGGTCATTTCATCAATGACTTTTGAGGTCAGCAGGGTTTCCACCAGCCCGACCAGCGCCAGCGAAACAGAATACGGCAGTACAATCATCAATGTTTCCATCGTCAGCGGTACATCTGGAATATGAAATGGCGGCAGTGCCGCTGTAATATTCCCCATATCGCCTATGGTGCGCACCGGCGCATCAAATACAATCGCAATGGCAGTTACAATGACCACAGCCACCAGAGTGGAAGGCACTGCTTTCGTGACACGTGGAAACAGATAAATAATCACAATTCCAAGCGCTACCAGCGCAAACATCGGCCAGCTTTCGCCCTCAAAATTGCCCATCTGTGACATAAAAATCATAATCGCCAGCGCATCAACGAACCCGATCTGTACGCTGTTCGGAATCAGCTTAATCAGGTTGCCTACCTTCAACAGCCCTAGAATAAACATAATGATGCCGCATAAAATAGTGGCCAGCATCAGATATTCCGGCCCGTAATCCCGCACCAGACTCACAATCACCAGTGCCATCGACCCGGCTGCTGCCGAAATCATGGCCGGACGGCCGCCGATAAATGCCATCAGCACTGTCAGCCAGAACGAGGCATACAACCCCATCATTGGACTGATCCCAGCTACAATACAAAACCCCACCACTTCCGGAATCACAGCAAAGGATGACACCAGACCAGCCAGAATGTCACCTCTGGCATTGCCGAACCACTCTCTCAGTTCTTTTTTCAAATACATCTCCGTTATAGCCCCTTTTTCTCAAATCAGAATATTTTAGAAATATTATACCTGTTTCTTTCCTGCGCTGCAATCGTGCCGCCTTCATTCTACAAGCACACGTTGTTACCCATAAAAAATTTTTTATATTTTACCTGCTATTCGATTGCCTGTGCCAGTTTTTCAGCCAGATAAAAAACCCGCGCACCGCAGCTGATACGCTCAGCCGCAGATGCACGGGTTTTGGTTTATGCTTATTTCTTTTTCCCAATCTTCAAAACACGTTTTCTGCTGGTTTTCTTCGCCTGTTTCTTTGCCTGTTCCAGCATTTTTTTGTACGGGGCAATCATGCCTTCGTTCATTTTGCTGCCGGCTTTGGGGCTTCCGTTTAATACAAGAATATGCATAAAAATACCCTCTCTTTTTACACTGTAAACTTTTCTTCCAAATGGTTTATGTATTCGATGATAATTTCAATCGTTTATGGATATCACGGGGCGACGTGGGCATCGTCCCCTACACCTCTATTATATCTTTACTGAAAATAAAAAAGCAACCAGCGATTTCTCACTGATTGCTCTCATGCTTTATTATTCTGCAGCTGCAACTGTTTTTGCAGCTACTTCACGACCTTTGTAGTAACCGCAGGAAGGGCAAACTCTGTGCGGCAGTTTTGGTTCGTGACACTGTGGGCATTCCATTGTGCCGGCAGCGGTCAGTCTGGACCATGCAGTTCTTTTTCTTCTTGTTCTTGCTTTAGATCTTTTACTTGGTGCTACACCCATTCTTTACACCTCCTCAGTTTCCTTCAATTTTGCCAGAATGGCTAAACGAGGATCTACCTCATGTAAATCGCAATCGCATTGACCTTGATTTAGGTTTTTTCCACACTTTGGACATAATCCGCGGCAATCATCCCTGCATAATACTTTCTGAGGTAAAACCGCCAGTATGCTTTCCCGAATGATGTCCGTGATGTCCAAAGTATCGTTATCATAGATAAAATACTTTTCTTCCACTTCACCAACAGCTAAATGGGAAAAAAGCGATACATCCTTCGCATAGAGCAATTGCTCTGCAAAATCACTTTCCACCGGAACTGTCACCTGCTTTAAGCAGCGGGAACAGTTTCCCTTTACGGCTGTGCTGAGATGTCCTTTCATATTCAGGAATTTGCCTTCATGACTGATTTCCACATCTACTGCTAACTGCTTGGCCAGCTGCCAGTCAGCATCCCAGAAATCCATGTCGTCAACTTCCCGGTGAAACGATTCTCGACTGCCTTTTACACTGCGAATCTTACTGATATCCAATTCCAATGTCGTCATTCTGCCACTCCTTTTCAGAAGTTCTGTCAAATGCAATCACTAGTCTTAACCTTTATAATTATATATATCCGGAACCAGATTGTCAAGAAAATATTACCGAAGTTCTTGCCGGAAACTGCGGAAAATCACAATTCTTCTATAAGAGTCTTGCAATCCGTCCTAAGCTGGATTAGAATGCTAGTAACTGTCATTTCCGTTATACATATGCGGAAAAAATTTTTTCATCCGGGCGGTGAATTTTATGCAGGCAATCGGGATTGTAGCCGAATATAATCCGTTTCATAACGGACACCAGTATCATATTGAAGAGGCAAAGGCACAAACACAAGCCGATGGTGTCATTGCAGTGATGAGCGGTAATTTTACACAGCGCGGTGAAGCAGCCGTTTTTGATAAATGGACACGGGCTGAACTGGCGCTTACCTCTGGTGCTGATTTAGTTTTAGAACTTCCCGCAGCCTTTGCAGTGCGCAGCGCGGCATATTTTGCCTCAGGCGCGGTGCAGACTTTAGCGGCCACCGGAATCTGTCCGTATCTTTCCTGCGGCGTTGAAACGGAAAATACCGCCGATTTAACCCATCTGGCCGCCTATCTGGCCGAAGAACCAGCGGAATACCAGAATACTTTACAGGAATATCTGCAAACGGGCCTGTCCTTTCCCCAGGCAAGACAGAAAGCTCTGGAAACACAGAATATTTCCGGCGCCGATATAATCAGCCAGCCAAATAATATTCTGGCGCTGCATTATCTGGAAACCATTCATCGCTGCGGACTTTCTATGAAATCGCTTATGATAACCCGCCGCGGCCAGTATCACGACTCTTCCCTTCCATCTGATTCTTCTACATTTGCCAGTGCATCCGCTATCCGCAAACTGCTTATGCAGCAGAATTCCAGCTGGGAAGAACAGGTGCCGGAGCTGGTTGCCCGGCTTATGAAAACACATATGCATAAAGGCTTTGCACCAATGCAGATGGAATTGTTTGCTCCGGCCATCTTCACACTTTTGCGACGCAGCACACCGGAAGAATTGTCAGAAATCCTTGAAATCAGTGAAGGTCTGGAGCATCGAATCTATGATGCCGCATTCCAGACCGAAACACTGGACGATTTATGCGCAGCCATTAAATCTAAACGGTACACCTATACACGTATTCAGCGTACCCTGTGCCATCTGCTTTTAAATATGAAACAGGATATGGCTTTTAACACACCGCAATATATTCGTGTACTTGGCTTTACCGAAACCGGGCAGAAACTTTTAAAAGCAATGAAAAAAACAGCACAACTGCCGGTTATTATGCGCCCGGCTCGACAGCGCGGCCTTTTAAATACAGATGCGCAGCGTATGTTGGCTCTGGATATCCGTGCAACCAGCCTCTATATGACCGCATATCCATCTGCAATTCGCCCGAAAGCCAATCTGGATCTTTTGCAGATGCCGGTAAAAGTCTAAACCATAAAAACCATGCATATGATAAGCTCAGGTGATTGTAATGAAACGATTCTCTGAGCTTTTTTTCATGCTGCTGGTTTTAATAGTAACGCTTCTGATGCTTTGTTATCCGGAAGCTGCTTATGAGGGAGCCTGCCGGGGACTATCCACCTGGGCGGCCCATCTTTTACCTTCGCTGCTTCCCTTTTTTATTGTGGCGGATTTGCTGTTATCTATGGGATTTGTCCGGTTTTTAGGTATTCTATTAGAGCCTGTCATGCGTCCACTATTTCGCCTTCCCGGAGAAGCTGGATTTGCATTGGCTTTAGGCTTTACATCCGGTTTTCCCATGGGCGCAATCCTTACCACATCATTAAAAGAGCAGAAACTCTGCACCTCGCAGGAGGCGGCCCGCCTTGCCGCATTTACCAGTAATTCCAGCCCTCTGTTTTTATTAATTTCTGTTCCGATATCTATGCTTCATCGGCCGGAACTTGGAGGATTGCTGTTAGCCGCCCATTATCTTGCCAATCTTACTATTGGCATTTTGCTTCGTTTTCTGGCACCGGCAGAACCTGCTGCCATTCAGCCGCAACATTTATTTCGTACCGCAGTTCTGGAAATGCGCCGTTATCAGATAACACACCATCAGCCAGCGGGTTCTATACTCGGTCAGGCAGTGCAGAAAGGTATCGACAGCATTGTAAAAATTGGCGGCTTTGTATTACTGTTTTCGGTTTTGCTTTCCCTTTTCCAGAAAGCCCATATTCTAAATCTTTTAGAGCGTTTCTTCGCAGGCATTCTCACTGTCATGCAGATTTCACCGCAGTTATCTGCTGCATTGAGCGCCGGGCTTTTTGAAATGACTCTGGGTGCGGAAACCGCCTCCCAGTGTCATGCTTCTCTTTTAGAACAGCTAATGGTTATCAGCTTTATTCTTGGCTGGAGCGGCTTATCAATCCAGGCACAAGTCAGCAGTATTTTAGCCGGTCAGAATATTTCATCCCGTTTATACTGTCTCTGCCGCCCGGTACAGGGATTTTTAGCCGCACTTTATATTCCTCTTTTAATCGTGTTATTTCCTGATATCCTGTCCACCCATGTAATTCGGCCTGATACCGTCTCCATAATTTCGGTATCTTCATATCCTCTCTGGCTCTTTCCCTTCGCCGCTCTTCTGTTTTTACTGATATTATCTGCCGGAATACGATTTTGTAGAAAGGTAAAACAGATATAAAATCTATATGCAAAAACCGTCCTTGTAAATTAGAGCACAATAACTCTAAATTACAAAAGACGGTTTTAATTTTATCGATATTTAGTCATATAACATCTTTTTTATTCTGCTTATTTCTCCCGGTTTTCCAGAACGATATTTAATATAAAAGTTGATTCTACACTTTCAATAAAAAATGTCCCATTATACTGCTCCACAATAGATTTCATACTTGGAATTCCAAATCCATGCATGTCCCGATTCAATTTACTAGTTTGCACCGCATTCCTTTCTATCATAACCGGTTCTGCAATTGAATTTATAACACGAATATGCAAAATACTCTGATGACTTTTCACAATTAAATGAATTTTTCTTTCTGCTTCATCTGTTATTTTTGCTGTCGCTTCGATAGCATTATCCAGCGCATTTCCTAAAAGCAACGCTAAATCAATCGTCCGGATATACAACTGTTCATACATTGCAATCGCCGGAACTAGCTTAATTTTCTGTTTTTCTGCCTCATGGATTTTAGCAGAAAGCACTGTATCCAAAACAGCACTTCCCGTATATTCCATCTGATTTTGCCCCAGGTTATCTAACATTCCTTCAATCTGTTCTAAAGCCTGATTACTTTTGTTCTGTTTTAGATAACTTTGTAAGACAAGTAGAAAATTTTTTGTGTCATGGATATGTTTTTTGATAGCGGTATTTTTTTCAATCAAAGCAGTATAATGTTTTTCCTGCACAATTAACTGCTGTTCAGCAAGTTCGGCATATAACTCTTTTTGTTTCAGACGATGTATTTCCGTCAAAATCTGAAAAATTATAATATTGGATAAAATCATTAATACACCACTAAATAGAAAGTTACGTACATATTCGATTTGGTCTACATCTAAAATCAGATGATAATTCTGAACCATCACTAGAATAGTAACTGATGGATAAATAAAAAATGCCAGATACCATCTCATATGCAAATCTTTTAGAGAATTATCTTTCCTGCGTAACTGACAATAGTACAAAAACGAACAGAGAAAACCTTCAATCAATTTGGATAGCAACATCCCAAGTGCATAGTCCTGTAACGTATTGACACCTGTTGCATAAACTTCATCAGCAAAAATCATCAGCACAGCGTGTACCGCATACTCGGGTAGACAACTAATTATCATTAAAAAACATGTCATCGTAATACGTTTGACAATAGTACCGCGATAACTGCACGCCAGCATCAGATAGCAAAGAAAACTCCAGCATGTTTTCATCCAAGCAATATCTAAAAGATAAGAACTTGAAAATTTTAATACAAATACAAGTAAAAAAATCGCTGCCACATACCGTTTTTCAAACTGCCACCTTATAAGAAAAATACGAAAAAACAGATATGCAATAAGAATTTCAAAACTAACGCCGGCAATATCCAGCAAAAATTTTATGTCCATACATTAACCCTCAAAAAAGAACTGATGATATTTTCCCCGTACATTTGCTCGACATCGTCGGCTGACAGGCAGAACCAGTTCCTCAGCCGTTCTGGATTTCGATACGATTACCGTTTCATCGTTTAATTTCTTTATATACTTGCAATTTACCAGATAACTTTTGTGTACCCGTATAAAATAGTGCACCGCCAGTTTTTCTTCCTGCTCCCCGATTTTGCCGTACATTTCATAACATTTTCCACTTCGCAGATGAATCAGAATTTTTCGTCCGTCCGATTCAATATATAAAATCTCTTTCATCGGCACTTCGATTACTTCGCCTTCGGTCAAAATTCGGAACAAATCATGCTCCATCCGGTAATGTTTTACACAGCGCAGGAATTCCTCTGCAAACAAAGCATCATCCACCGGCTTCAGCAAAAACTGAAATGCTTTTAAATGAAACGCCGACGGCACATATTTCGTATATCCAGATACAAACACAATCATAATATCCGGAAACCGCTGCTGTAAATTCTGCGCAATTTCAAGCCCGTTTAGCTCTTCTTCCAGCTCAATATCCAGAAACACAAGATCAAATGCATTCCCACTGTTCAGCATTTCCTCACCAGATGCATATCCAAAAACCTGATAAGGAAAACTCAGATTCTGCTTTTCTATTTTTTTCCGCAAATCCCCGCGCAGCTCCGCCTGATCCTCACATATTCCAATTATCACAGTTCATCACCTCTGCTGTTTTAGTATACTAAACTCTTATATTTTCTAAAAT
>JAFYPD010000062.1 GCA_017547685.1 Peptococcaceae bacterium | reverse complement strand
TTTGCGTCATAATCGAAAAACTCGGTTGCACCGTTCGGATAGGTAATGCTGGTAACATTGCCATTCTCATCATGTCCATACTGCCAGGTATGACCCAGACGGTTGGTATAGCTTGTACGCTCGTTCTTTTCGTTATAGGTAAAGTATTCTGTGCCGTCATTGGTGGTATCCGAGATAATGCGATAGAATACATCGTACTCAATGCTCTGGAAGTAGCCATTTTCACCGGTACAGGTATTCACTCTCGATTCCCCGTCATAGGTAAAGTAGAAATTGCCTTCCCCTTCTACATACTGTTCCACCACTCTGTCCTTGTCATCATATACATTGGACAGATACACATCCCCGTTAAAGTTCTGAATGGTTAACATTCTGTGATATGCATCATAAGTGTACTGTAAATCATCAGCGTCTGGATTGACTGCGCTGATTAAGTTATCGTCACTGTAACTGAAGGTCACGCTTCTGCCGGTGCTGTCGGTAACTGTGCTTACGTAGTCGCCGGAATAGGAGAAATTCAGAGTACCAGTATCGGTGGAAACGCTGCTCAGCTTATCTCCGTTATAGGTAAAGCTTGTTACATCGCCGTTCAGCTTTGTAATGCTCACAATGTTACCATCTGCATTAAAGTCGTATACGGTGCCGTCTTTATGGGTCAGTACATAACCGCTGCCGCCTTCTTCAAAAGTAAAGGCTGAGCCTGGCTTGGATTTGTAACGCCCATCATAGCCCAGTTCAAAATATAAAGTCTGGCTTCCCGGGAATACAACTTCCGCATACAGTTGCTCCATATTGACCTGATAGCTATAGTTATCGCTCCAGCCATAGCCTAACCGGCCCACTTTCTCGGCTGCTGTAGAATTATAATATCTGGTATATGGTAAATCCTCATCTCCATACATAGAAATATCGGTATATTCCCATGTGAAAGCGCCTGTTAATAAATCTACCGGGTCACCGGTTTTCATCTGGAATAATTGTTCAAATTCCACCGCATTTTTCAGTACTTCATCTAATGGCGTATTTGAGGTTCGAAAGGCCACATAGCTTCTATACTGATTCATAGCCGGCAGGCTTGGTTCCAGTACAATAATATAATTTTGGTCTGGCTCCAGCTTTTGCGGATTTTCACCATTCTCATCTACTACCGTACCATCCCAGGCAATCTGATTGTGGAAAAAATCAATCGGCGTATATTCCGGTTCCGTTTCTTCTGCCAGCGCCACCAATTGCATCGCCTGCTCAGTGGTCATGTCTTCGGTAATTTCAAAGGCCAGACTACTGCTGGAAGTTACTTCTAAAGCGTCACCCGTTGTGTTATCTTCATTCAATGCCAATAATCCGAACAAAGACCGGCCGCCTTCAAATACCTGCTCTGTATAGCCTTGTACACGTTTATTTTTATAATAATCTTTTAAATTTTCTTTTTCACCGTTAGCGATTTCGGTCAGGAGTCTCTGAAAGTCTTCTTCACTCATATCCTCCTGGGAATTCACGCCCCGAATTTCATAACCTTGGATATATCCTAAAAATTCAGCACAGAATTGGTCTTCATAGCTGCCGCCTAATTGAACATTTTTCTTCAAAACCATGCTGTCTTCTTTGGCATTATATTCAGAACAATAATCGTCACTGGCTTTGTATACCTTCAAATCCACTGGCTGTGTGATTTGTATTGCAAACGATATAACGCCAATATCGTTTAAACTGATGGGAGCATAGTACCAGTTTAACATATCTTTTGCCATACAAGTTGACGCATTAAAATATGCTCTGCCTGAATTAATCTTAAAATACTTAAACCCTTCAATACTTGGGCCGCCGCTTTCTGCCATTGGGACTATATCATTGTCCGATGGTTCCGCAGCAAAAGCACTGACTGGCGTCAGTGTACATAAAAACATAATCAGTACAAATAAGGCTACGCCTTTCTTTGACTTTTGAAATGTGTTCATATAAAAAACCTCCTTCATTCTATTTTCAGCTATAACTTCTCGCTACTGTCCCCCTCTCCCGTTTATTAAAAATCGGATATTGTCTTGCCTGAATAGATATTCGGGCAAAATAAAAAAACATGTTATATCCAATCTTTGCAAATTGAATATAGCATGTTTTTTCATAAAAATCTTATTTAGAGTACAGGTTTGCTTTATACGGTACCGATTTACCCTTTCTCATTATTCAGCCGTTTTATCAGGGAAATTACAAATATAATGTCCTCTTCATTTAACTCTGTCATCATTTGTGCAGCTGTTTGAACCAATGCCGTCTTTTCATTTTCGTAAAAGAACTCACTAAGCGTCAACTCGAAATAGCCAGCTATTTTTTCTAACACCTTAAGTGACGGTAATGAATTTCCAGAAGTGATGCCCTGAATATAGTTTTCACCCATTCCTAAATCAACAGACATCTGTCTTTCAGATACATTCTTTTTCAAGCGTAGCTCGGTTATCCTCTTTCTAATAAACTCTGCAACATCCAAGAAAAACACCTCTGCACAAACATCATTTGATACTATGATAACCCATTTTCAAAATTCACATGAGTTGTGTCAGAATGTATTTTTGTATTGAAATTCATTCTAATAAAATGTATTATAGTTTTGTAATTACAGATTTAAAGGAGCGCAGCATGTGTGAAAATAAAATTGTAGTCAAATTATGCGTTGCACCAAAACTCATTTATACCGACTGGTTTCCCTCCATGCTTCAATTGCTGGATGTAAACAAATATTTTATCCGTAATTATCCGCAGAGAGATTTATGGAAACATCGAAAAGAACAGTATTTATTCACAACATTAAAAAAATATTCCTTCAGCAATTTTATGCCTGCAGTAAAAAAACTTTCAGCCAATAATTTCTTTGTCGAATTATCCGGGGAAGACTACTGTTCCATTGTTCGCCTGAATAAACACTGTATCATCAGTTTTCTTGTTCCATATGAAACCTATATCAAAAACGAAAACTTTATCCTTTCTAATATTGAAAAAAGCTTTCAGATGCATGCTTCCTATACAGCTTATATCTGCCATTACGGCGAATTTCTGATGAACTATTCTGATATTTCTCCTAAATTTTATCGGCACATACAGCAAACAAAATATAACGCTGAGTCGCTTACTGAAAATATATTGAAAAAGCACTTTTTCAATGAAGACATCTGGTTCCCAGCATGCTGGCAAATGTGGTACAACACAAACTATTTTCCATCACTGAATCACAAACTGTCTTTACTGGACAATATTAAATATAGCGCCACACATGATTATACAAAAGTTACTCTCTATACAGACATCTTTAACTACAATGCTGCCAGCATCCTGCAATTAAAATCGCATTTTAATCAGCATATCTATAATCATGAGCCGCAGCCAGAACCATCTGTTCATATGCAACATCAAGGCAGTACATTAATCATCACTCATTACAAAGATGCCACTGGTCAGCCAGTTTCTCCGTCACTAGCAACACAATACAAAATATTTGAATATAGCTTGTTAAATGATACAGAAGCATATTTATCTGATCATAAGAGAATAAATATAACAAGGTAATCCATTCTATCCCCAAACGAGAAACCTCCCTCAGTAAAATAGATTTTTGTTAAAATCCACTTTACTGAGGGAGGTTTTGTCAACGCCGGAAAGAAAAGTTTGAAAAGGGAGTACGGAGATTTTCCTGGATTTTCTCAGCATGCAATCCCTAAACTTTCTCTATATTGAACTGGACTCATGCCCATCAATGACAGATTAATTCATTTTTCAATCACAACCTGCTGACTGGTTGAAATCCACTCCACATCGGCACCTAATGCTTCCATCACATAACGCACTGGCACATAAGTACGACTATTCATAATGACAGCCGAGGTTCCAAAGCCAGGAATCGGTTTATCAATAGTCATGGATAATACTTTACCATCAATTATTAAAGTTACTGTACGAGTGGCCGCATCCCAATGCGCAGAACCTCCTAAAAGTTCTGTTACAACACGAATTGGAACCAGAGTACGGTCATCCACTATAACTGGTGCCACATCATTCACGATTGTTTTGTCACCCGCCAGAATATTTTTATTCTGAATCTGCATCACAATGCGCAAATCATATTCTGCATCTTTTACGTTTACCTGTACATTAACTTTGCCAGAAGGCATTGTAAAGCTGTACTGGTTATCCGCTGTTTTTGTTACGCTAAGAACATTACCCCGTGCATCTGTAACTGTAACTTCACCGACTTCTTTCCCTGTATCAGGTTTTACGAGAATACTTACATCCTCACCTTTGGACGCATATTCATCGCTTAGAACAATTTCCGCTCCGTCTACTTTATCCACTTTTATCGGATAATTGTATACCCCACTGAAGCCACCACCAGAACCGGAGGATGGAGAAGAAGGATTAGATTGAGTTTTGCTGTCATAATCCGAATAAATAACGGTTTCCTCATCCGTACCATCGTTTTTCGTTAATGCATAATTTTTAGAAGCTGTATACGTATCGTCATTCACTTCACCGTTCAGTTCGTCCCCCGATTCAATTGCAATATTATTAAACCGAATCGTGCGAAGAACATCATTGCCATCAGCCGTAGCCTTATTTTCCTCAATGGTATATGTTACAGTACCTTTATCAGTTGCTACAATTTTAATCGTATATTCCTGATCATTCGGCATATCGATAGTTTTTATACCGTCTTCTACACTTACTGCCAGTGTATTTGCGCCCACTGTCTCATCCACGACACTTGCTACCAGATTACCGCCTTCATCATATACATACACATCAACCGGGCAGGCAATCGTTGCACGCTTAAACCAGTAGACTGTGCTTGCATTAGCATCACCAAAGAGTTCTTCGGCACTGCAGCTATCCAGCCAGCTGTAATAAGTTGCCATGCTGTGAGCCGCAAATACACGTTTATCAACTAAATGATTCGCTATAAAAAATGCAGTGATTGGTATATATTCATTACTAATAGTACATGCAACAAATGTATCTAGATTTTTTGTCACAAGATACTCTGCCAGACTATTAAAGTAAATAGATGGCGTTACAAGATTTTGATTTATATTTTTATAAAACGCTGTTATGGTTGGTGCCACTCTAATTACATTCATTACAAGATTATCTACTTGCTGAGTACCATTATACGGTTCATATGCTTTATTAATCAAACTATTATATTGAGAAGTCATTGCAGTATATACTTTATTATAGTCTCTTCCATAGTAGCTTCTGCTTGGAAGCAGCAAATCTACTCCATATCGACCATAATTCCACATTTTCAATGGTACACGTGTTACAAAATCTTCACCACTTACAACATTAAAAATATTGGAATATTTTTCCGCTGTAGCATTTTCATCTGTCGTTACTGCCGGAGTTGCAAATGTGTATGCATACACATTATCTGCATAGGCTCTTGCTTTTCCAATATCCGGATAACTCAAATCTCGTGCAATCAGATTAGCTACCGCAGCACCACGGCTGTGACCCGTTACAATAAATTTTGTATTTTCTCTTGTCAGATTATGTTCATTTAAATATATACTTAAATCTGCCCATAATTCTAGTTCAGCCGTATTAAAACCCTCATGACGATTTTCGAGTCCCATATTGAAATTACTATACCATTCCTCATCGCCACTAGTACCTTTTACTATTACTGCAACCAAATTGTATACTTCATTCTCTAAAAAAACATCTTTTTTCGTTGCAAATGTATACGATACCATGTCATTTCGTTCTTCTGACCGAATTTTATCATAATTGTACGAGGTAATTTCCTCGAAGCCAAAACCAGTTAACGCATCCTGAATAGCATCAGGTGCTGGCTGTTTATTAGAATTCTCTACATAAGCAGCGCCGCTTAATGCCATAGCTGTACATGCAAGCTCATGTCGATAGGTCGTCGCCGGCTCTTTAAACCAAATGTCTTTCCATTCTACGGTTACGACTGCATTCTTGGTATCATCATCCCCGGTTTTAATGGTAATATCACTGACAATCGAGACATCCGGATTTTTCGTTCTAAAACTCCAGTCCCCCTTTTCGATAGCAGGGCTGACACTTCCATCCGCAAACTTCATGTAGCCTTCACCAATGGTAATATAATACTCGGTATCTTTCTCCAGTAAGATATGACGATTGGTTGGCTTAATGGTTACTGTTTTACTCTCAGTTGCAGAGGTAATATTACTGCTATAACCAGCTGTATTATCGGTATCGGTCGATTCCTCATAAATTAATTTGTCATCTTTGGCCCGATAAATCCGGAATGGCTCTTTAGTTTCATCCAGCTGTACTGCTTCCCCGTTGATACGTGATGGTTCTGTATTAAATGTAATCTTGAAAAGCGGTGGATTAGTACTGTTATAGCCAACATTTTCAGCTCCATTGGCCGGACTTAACTTTGTGATTTTAACAGTCTCGCCTTCTTCTGAATTACCCTCCCATGTTTTTGTGTTGTAACCATTCCATTTAGGAGTAGACCAACCAGCTTTTCCTTCAATGTAATATAGCATTACATCTTCTGTCAGTTCATTTCCACTATCTTTGAAACGTTCATCTACCGCTGGGGCATTTCCATAAAAATATACATCTGCATTATCATACGCTGCAAATTGACCACCAATAAATGTAACACTTTCTGGAATATATAATGGTTCTGTCAGATTGTCTGATAAACAGCTCATTGCTGCAATGGTCTGCAAACCTTCATTCAGCTGAATTTTCTGTAAATTATAATTAGTGCCAAATCCACCGCAATAAACTACATTTTCTCCAAATACCAATCTTTCTAAAGAATCACACAAATCTATTGATTCATTTGCTATATGCGTTACATGATTTGGAATTACAAATTCCGATGCTGTTTTTCCGGCTGGATAACAAAGCAGTTCAGTTCCATCCTTACTGTAAAGAACACCGTCTCTCGAAGAATACAAAATGCTTTCTTCATCTACATAAATATTCTTTAAATCATGACATGCATAAAATGTATAGCCCGCACCAGAATCTTCACGATACTTTAATTCTGTAATCGCCGGAATAGTAATACTAGTCAATCCTGTTATTGCAAATGCCCCTGATTCGATTGTTGTTACACTTTCAGGAATGGTAATTTCTTTTAATTGCCGACAACCGGAAAATGCACCATGGTTAATACTTTTAACTGTTGATGCTAAAGAAACATTTTTTAATTCAGTAGCATTGTCAAAGGCACTGCTACCTACAGAAGTAACACCATCTTCAATCACTATTTTTTCAATGTTCTGAATATGATCTTCCCATGGTCTTTCCTCTAACAGGTAATCATCCATGTCACCATTTCCGGTAATTGTAAGAGTTCCTGTCGCACTATCAAATTGCCAGGTCGTATTTTCACCACAGGAACCACTTGTTACAGTAGAGTTTTCCTCCGCAAAGGCACTGACAGGCAGAATGCTAAACAACATGCTGACAATCAGTATCATGCAGATTTTTTTCTTTGTGTTTGTTTTTAACATTTACTCTCCTCCTTGTTGTCAATCTTATTTACACAGTAACCATTCCTATCCTGGTTACATTAAGATTCATATGGTTACAGAATATCAGAATCACAAATTGTAATACAAGTCTAATAGCAAAAATAACCCCGATTCAATCAAAATTGGAATAAAAACGCTGCACCATTTTTGATGCAGCGATAATTAAATATTTTTTAAAGTTCCAGTGTGACAACAGCAATATAACGGTTCTGTTTCTCCTCTGTATAACATTCTCCATGATACTGTTTTGCAATATCACGGATAATTTTCTGCCCATAACCTTTGCGTTCTGGTTTCTCACTTTTTCTAAAATCAGCAACCGTATTTTTCACTTTCACATTCAGATAGTCTCCGTATAATGCAGATTTTACTATAATTACCCGTTCCTCTTCGGAACATTTTTCTGCTGCATGAATTGCATTATCCAGCAGATTAGAAAAAAGGCTGCATAAATGAACCGGTCGAATTGGCAGCTGTTTTGGCAAAACAACTTGTGATTCTAAAACAATTCCTGCAGTTTCACATACCATTGCTTTTTCGGATAATACTGCATTCACAACTGAATTCTCACTATACATTTTCATTTCCGTTTTGATAACGTCATCTCTTAGTTGTTCTAAAAGAACTCCTGCCTGCTCCCGATTATCTGTTTCAATAAGATGTAAAGCTGTTATCAAGTGATTTTTAAAGTCATGACGAATACGTGCTATTTGTTCCTGCCTGCTCTGCAATTCCTGATAATGCTGTTCCTCCAAAGCACGTATATAGTTTAATTCCTGAACCTGCTTTTTCAGTTCCTCTTTTTCTCCATAATTCATTAATACATAAAACAGAAGTATATCAGCTAAAAAGCCAATTAAACATCCACCGATAACAGGAATCGCTAAACTCTCATCTAACCAAAATGATTTTGCGACATTCCATACCATCAGCAGCTGACTAACTGGAAATAATAGAAATACCCATGTCCCAGATGGAATTTTACGTTTTTTCTCTACAAAATTCCACACTGCAACCTGTATTGCACTAAATGCTAACGTTACCATGCAGGTTGCTGTTTGTAATAAAAAGATTTCCAACGATGCAAAGTCACTATTATAGTATATTCCTGCCAGTTCGAATGCCGGTAATATAATTCCTTCAGCTAGATGAGCTGTTATCATATAAAGTAATAATGCTAAAATCTTTTTCCACCATACACTCGTAAAACAGCCAAACAGGAAAAGAAAAATAATTGCTACCTGCAAATACCCCATCATTCGAAACAGCATAGATATTTCATCGCAAAAACTGCGGACAATACCGGGCGGCAGAGAAACAAGCATAAAAATCGTACAAAGCTGCCAGCGAGAGTATTTTTTCCATCGAGGCTCCAGCATAAAGCTCCAGAACAGTCCCATGCAGAATACGTACAGCACACCGCCTATCAAAAAATTTAACCAGTAATACATGACGACCTCCTACAACATCTGACCCATATAACGAAAAAACGTATTTCTTACTTCTGCATAACGTGCTTTGCTGACTGGAATTTCTTTATCATGCTGCAGAATAATTTTATTTTTTTCAATGCGTCGGATAATTTGCATATTCACAATATAACTTTTATGACACTGTAAAAAATGTTCCGGAAGTCTTTGTTTCATATCATCTATTTTTTCATAACAGATAATTTTAGATTCACTGGTATGGATTATTAATTGATGCCCGACACTCTCAATAAAAAAGATATCTCTAAAAGAAATTGCATGAACAATCCCTTTTTGCTGAATTAATAATTTCTCATCTGTTGCCAGGAATCTTTTCTGTTGTGCTTTTTCCAAAAGTACAGACAGTAAAGATTCCTGCACCGGCTTCACAAGATAACCACATAAATTAGTATTTTTCAGGAAAATCTGTTGCGAAAACCGCTCATTATATGCTGTCACAAATATCACCTGTAATTGAGGAGCCAGTACCAGCAGTTGTTCTGCAAAATCAATCCCGTTTTTCTCTTTTTCCCACTCAATGTCCATCAGTGCTACGTCAAAGCGACAATCTTTCTCTATTTCTTTTTGGAATTTTTCCATTGTCGAAAATACTTGTACCGATTTCACAAGTGGCTGTTTTTCAATACATAGTCTTAAACTTTCTAAAACAACTGGTTCATCATCACATATTGCTACTCTCATCGTGCTCCTCCCTTCCATGTTATAATAATATCAAACAATATATGTAACTTTCAAAAAGCTTCTTAGCAAACTACGTTTCACAATATTCAACGAATATACTATGAGGTACACAAGAGCCCTGAAACAACTGTTTCAGGGCTCTTGTTATACCATTTCCGGTTTTTCTTTTCAAACTATTCAATTACCGCAATTAATTCACCAGCTACTACCTGGGAACCTTCTTTTGCATTGATTTTTGCAATTTTACCACTAGCAGTTGCCAGTACGTTGGTTTCCATTTTCATAGCTTCCAGAACAGCGATTGGTTCGTTTTCTTTTACTTCATCGCCTTCTTTTACCAGCAGTTTAATCAGAGTGCCAGGGATGTTAGCGCCAACTTCGTTTGGATTGCCTTCATCTGCCATTACAGTAGAAGCAACGGTTGCTACAGATTTTGCAGCTTTATCCAGAATTTTTACGGTTCTTCTGTTACCGTTTACTTCGAAGATTAATTCGCGGAAACCTTCCATGTCTGGTTTACGGATTTCAACCAGTTTGGTTACCAGAATTTTCCCTTCGCTCAGTGCGATTTCACAGGTTTCCCCTTCGGTGATTGCATGGAAGAATACATCACTGCCCATGTGAACGAATTCGCCATTGTCCATTTTTGCTTCCAGATAATCTTCATATACTTTTGGATACATGCAGTAACTCATTACCTGTTTCATGTCGGCATCCAGACCGAATTCCTCGTCCAGATGTTTTTTGATTGCATCGAAATCCTCTGCCGGCAGAATTTCACCAGGACGGCAGGTGATGAATGGTTTGCCTTTCAGAACCAGTTTCTGCAGTTCTTCAGGGAAACCGCCTTCCGGCTGACCCATCTGACCTTCAAAGTAGGTTACTACGGAATCCGGGAAGTCCATGTTGGCAGCTTTTTCATAAATGTTTTCCGGTGTCAGGTCATTCTGAATCATGAAGATGGTCAGGTCGCCCACTACTTTGGAGGACGGTGTAACTTTTACGATATCACCCAGCATCATGTTGACATCGCGGTACATTTTCTTCACATCGTCAAATCTGTGACCCAGACCGAAGCTTTCTACCTGTGCTTTCAGGTTAGAGTACTGACCGCCAGGAATTTCGTATTTATAGATTTCAGCGTTTGTCGCTTTCAGACCGGATTCGAAACCGCCGTATACAGGGCGTACCGCTGCCCAGTAATCAGAAATTTTCTGCAGTTCATCCACAGACATGCCTGTTTCACGATCGGTGTTTTCCAGCGCCGCTACGATAGAGTTCATCGCTGGCTGGCTGGTTAAGCCTGCCATTGCGTTGATTGCGCAGTCGGCAATATCTACACCGGCTTCAGAAGCTGCCAGAACGGTGGCTACCGCATTACCGGTGGTATCGTGGGTGTGCAGATGAATTGGAATACCAATTTCCTGTTTTAATGTGCTGATTAATTTTTTCGCAGCAGCTGGTTTCAGCAGACCGGACATATCTTTGATACCCAGAATATGTGTGCCTGTTTTTTCCAGTTCTTTTGCCATTCTTACATAGTACTGCAGAGTATATTTGTCGCGTTTTGCATCCATGATATCGCCGGTGTAGCACAGGCATGCCTCGCAGACTTTGTTCTGTTTCAGAGTTTCATCGATAGCAACTTCCATACCTCTCAGCCAGTTCAGGGAGTCGAAGATACGGAATACATCGATCCCAGCCTCTGCAGATTCTTTTACAAATGCACGGATTACATTGTCCGGATAGTTTTTGTAACCAACAGCGTTGGCGCCGCGCAGCAGCATCTGGAACATGATGTTAGGAATTTTCGCACGCAGAACATCTAATCTTTCCCATGGAGATTCTTTCAGGAAACGGTATGCTACGTCGAATGTAGCACCGCCCCACATTTCCAGGGAGAATGCATCTTTTTCAATTACAGATGTTGCATCTGCAATCAGGCTCATATCTCTGGTGCGAACACGGGTTGCCATCAGAGACTGGTGGGCATCGCGGAATGTGGTATCGGTTAATAACAGTTTCTGCTGATCCAGTACCCATTTTGCCAGTTTTTCAGGGCCATAGGCATCCAGATACTGTTTGGTGCCGCTCAGATTTGCCGGTACAGTGTAATCAGTTGGAACATGCGGTACATCGAATTTTGGTTTTACTCCTTTTGTTTCGTTCACCACTTTTTCGCCCAGGAATTTCAGCAGTTTCAGTTCTTTATCGCCTTTTTTGTTGCTAGTCAGCAGTTCCGGTGTTTTACCAATGAAGTTGGTGTCGCAGTTCCCGTTACGGAAATCTTCATGGTTTAACACATTCATGATAAAGCCGATATTTGTTTTTACGCCTTTGATTTTTGTTTCTTTTAAGCAGCGCAGTGCTTTGTTCACAGCATCATTGAAGGTTCTGCCGTGAGAAATGATTTTTACCATCAGGCTGTCGTAGTATGGGCTGATAGTAGTGCCGGCAGCAGCATTGCCGCCGTCCAGACGAATCCCGTTGCCGGAACTGGTGCGGTATACATCAATAACCCCTGTGTCAGGAGCAAAGTTGTTTGCAGGGTCTTCTGTTGTGACACGGCACTGGATTGCATAGCCGTTCGCCTTTACATCGTCCTGAGATTTGATATTGATTTCATCAGAGTTCAGAGGATAGCCCTGTGCCACCAGAATCTGCGCCTGAACGATATCGATACCGGTAATCATTTCCGATACGGTATGTTCTACCTGAATACGAGGGTTCATTTCAATAAAATAATGCTGACCGCTGGCATCTACCAGGAATTCAACAGTACCGGCACCGCGGTAGTTTACAGAACCGGCAATTTTCAGTGCATCACCGCAGATTGCCTGACGCTGTTCGTCGGTTAAGCATAATGCCGGGCCAAATTCGATTACTTTCTGGTGACGGCGCTGAATGGAGCAGTCACGTTCAAACAGATGCACCAGATTACCGTGTTTGTCACCCAGAACCTGTACTTCAATGTGTTTTGGATTTTCAATATATTTTTCTACGAAAATTGTATCAATACCGAATGCTTTTTTCGCTTCGCTCTTCGCGCTTCTGTATTCCTGCAGTAAATCTTTTTCGTCGCGTACAATACGCATACCGCGGCCGCCGCCGCCAGCAGACGCTTTCAAGATTAACGGATATCCGCAAACTTTCGCGTATTCCTGTACTTCATCTTCATTTTCAGCAGCTTTTTCCACACCTGGAATGGTTGGCACACCAACAGATGTTGCTACAATTTTAGACTGGATTTTATCGCCCAGGGCATCCATCATTTCATGGGTAGGCCCAATGAACGCGATACCAGCTTCCTCACACTGTTTTGCGAACTCAGAGTTTTCAGATAAGAACCCATACCCAGGGTGAATTGCATCAACAGCTTTTGCTTTTGCCAGTGCAATGATTTCCCCAATGCTCAGGTATGCATCTACTGGAGATTTTCCTTTCCCAATCTGATAGGATTCATCTGCCAGTGTTCTGAACAGAGCATTTTTATCCTCTTCAGAATAGATGGCTACACTGCGGATTCCCAGCTCACGACAAGCACGGAATACACGGATGGCAATTTCACCACGGTTTGCTACCAACACACGTTTAAATTTCTGCATTCTTGGTACCTCCTGAATAATTTATTGTCACAATTATAGAAATGTGTCACATATTGATATGATTATACTACATTTATTTTGATTATCACAGCCCTATTTTGCCAAAAATATATAAATGTAATTTATTTTGCTGTTTTCTTATGCACCAGAAACGGACAAAGGTTTTTTACCAGAATACAATCTTCTTTTAAAATAATTACAACCCTCTGCTATGTTTTGCAATACAGAAAAAAATATGCTATAATAGTTTATTAAACAGACTACTATATTTCTTACAGGATGCAGGAGGAATTCCATGGAAAAATTTCAGAAATACAGTTCCCGCACCATCATTGCGCTGGCACTGATCTGGTTTGCACTGGTTCTCAGCGGTAAACTGTCCGTCGGCATGAGCTACTTTGGGATCGGGATCATCAGTACCTATCTCGGCATACAGAATATTATTTTATTAAACTGGGGGCAGCGCTCCGGCAAAATGCCGAGCAAAATCGCCCACCATATCAAACACCACGGCGAACAGGCAGGCATTCTGCGCTACGTTGTCATCAACGTTCTGCCATATTTACTCATCGGTATTGTGGTTATGGTTTGCGGCTGGATGATTATGCATCCGTAATAGAATTCTGCCTTTTTCAAAGTATGCAAAGAGGCTGGGACATAACTATTTTCTAGCAACTAAATAGCACCATACATAGCGATTTGAACATATCGTTTCACTATATATGGTGCTTTTTTGAAGCTTAAATTAGTTTTTTCCCAGCCTCTTCTTTATAGCATCCTATTAGCCTTTTGCAGCACCGTCCACCGATAAAATTTCACCAGTCACATAGTTTGCCAGGTCGCTTGCCAGGAACAGGAATGCGTTGGCCACTTCTTCCGGTTCCCCCGGACGGCCAATCGGGATGGTCGCCGAGATGCGTTTTACCATCTCTTCCGGCAAAGCAGCCACCATATCGGTACGGGTCACGCCCGGTGCCACTGCATTCACACGAATATTATCCTTTGCCAGTTCCCGGGCCAGAGACACGGTAATGCCGTTCACGGCATATTTGCTGGCCGGATACCCTACACCGGCGGGCTGGCCTGTAAGGCTCACCATGGAACTGGTATTGATGATGCAGCCACCGCCCTGCTCTTTCATAATTTTTGCTGCAGGCAGGATTGTGTAGAATACCGCCTTTACATTCAGGTCAATAATTTTATCAAATTCTTCGGCGGTGTACTGATACAGTGGTGTGCTCTGCGAAATACCGGCATTGTTCACCAGAATATCCAACCGGCCATATTTTTCTTTTACACTTACAATGGCTTGCTCTACGTCTGCCGCATTGGCCAGATTCGGCCATAAGCCGTCTGCCTTCCACGCCGGATTTTCTGCACTCAGTTTGGTCAGTGCCTTGTCCACCGATTCCTGCCGGGAGCCAAACAGCACCACAGTTGCGCCGTTCTGTAGATATTTCCGCACAATTTCAAAACCAATCCCTCTGGTACCGCCGGTTACCACTGCCACTTTTCCTGTTAAATCCATTACATTTGTCATATTGTTCGCCGCCTTTCGTTATGTTCCATTGATTTTCTATTATATCTTCATGGTGTAGTTATACACAACAACAGGCGCGTATAAACAGAACTTGCATAAAATAATCAATACCTGTTCAAAATCCCAGATAGAAAAACCACAGCCCCAGCAATAGTACCAGCAGGCCCAGTATCGTGCGGCTGATTTGGCTGAATGCCGCATAACGCGGGTTTTGTTTCATCTGCTGCACTGCACCGAAACAAGTCCCCAGCACCACAATCAGCAGGCCGTTGCCCAGTGCGTAACAGAACAGCAGAACAACGCCCCACTGAATGCTGTCCTGGCTGACCACTACAGTCAGCAGTGCCATTAGAACCGGTGTCGCGCAGGATGAGGCAAACAGGCCGCCCAGCAGCCCGGCCACCAGAGCGCCGGCATAGCCTCTGGCTCTGGTTTTCCCCAGCAGGGCTGACGGCTGTATAAATGTATACACTTCCCAGATTTGCAGCGCCATCAGAATCATCAGTACGCCGGCAACAAGATACCACCAGGTGCCGATGCCGGACAGCATCTTCCCTGCCAGAGCAGCCACAGCGCCCAGTGCGGTTAAGGTAATCGCCGTACCCAGCGCAAAGGTTGCCGATAATCCAAAGGCTCTCCGCCCGACTGCGTCACCACCGCCTACATAGCCAATCACCAGCGGCAGCATGGATAAAGAACAAGGGCTTACGGAGGTCAGTATCCCGGCGGCAAAAGCCAGCAGCGGCCCTAGCCATCCGCTCTGCCCGATGAAGCCTGCCAGCTGTTCCAGCCATATGCCAATCATCGTACCACTCCTAAATCCTGCAATACCAGTTCCATCTGTTCTGCTGTCATCATACCTTCATGTACGGTCATCACATGTTCTCCGGTATCTTTTGTTACATAGCGGAGAAAATAAATCTGTTGTGCAACGGCTTCCCCGGGCACGTACGGAGTACCATCAGCATAATAAAACACCTGCATCGGGGTGCCGCGCACCGGCAGCTGCAGATATGCATCTGGATATTTATCTGCATTGATATCGCGAATGAGAACCGCATCACCATATCCGGCATAAATATCTGCCAGTTCCGGTGCCATCATCACGCAGTACGGGCAGTTATCCGAACTTACATTGAGCAGCACCGGCTTTCCTTCTGCCAGTAAACTGTCCAGCTCCAGTGTTTCCAGTTTCAATCCTGCAATATCTACCGATTTCTCTTGTTCAACGGGTACATTTTTCCATACCCAGACAGACAGCACAGTGCAAAATATCAATAACAGAATGACTGGCATTGCACCTTGTTTCTGATTCATCCAAATCTACCCCCGGCTACTTACTGTCTTCATCAAAAATATTTTTATACTGGTATCCGTGGTCCCCTTCCAGCGGACGGTCATGATTGGTTTTCCCGTTCACAATATCAGCTGGTATCCCTTCCGGATATGCCTTGCATTTAAAATTGGCCAGTTCCCCGCCGGAAATAAAATGCCGGCACACATAACATTTAGAAAACTGCACTATCATACTATCATACCTCCTGTATTAAAAATAAATGCATTGTTCTCATCCATAGTCAGCCTTTTAAAAACGTATATTTTTCCACACTGTACAGCGGTATAAACGGCAGAATAATCGGTGTTTTCTTCACGTAAGCCTGATATTCGGGGTCATTGCCGTAATTGCGATTCTGCCGAATCTCCAGCCGTCTGGCACCGCCGAACATAATATAAACAATACACACCCAGCCGAGGATAGCCGCTGCCCACTGCCATCCCCCCTGCATTGATGTCAGGCCGGATACCAGTACCCCTGTCCAGAACAGAATTTCACCCAGATAGTTTGGACAGCGCACAATACGAAACAGGCCGGTATCGCAGAACCGTTTCGGGTTGACAGCTTTTGCCGCACTTTTCTGATGATCCGACAGCGATTCCAGCAAAAGCCCGCAAATCATAATCACTACACCAGCCATTGCAACAGGATCTACTGCGCCGCCGTTCTGCATCCGAAAAAATACCGGCGATACCTCCAGCACATACAATAACGCACAGGCAATCCAGATACACAGCTTCACAAAAAGCGGCATAGTGGAACCATCCTTGATTTCTGTTTTCATATGATCGCGGTAAGATGCATTGCGCATCTCCCGCAGCAGCAGATACCCGCCCAGCCGGCAGCCATACACTACAAACAGCAGGCACATCAGAATGGTAACCGCACTCAGACTATCCCGGAACAGCACCAGCATAGCAACGCCAGTCACAGCTACCGAAAACCCGTAACCCAGCGATATAAAATAAACAAACTTATAAAATCCCATGGAGCTGCCCAGCAGCGCCAGCGCAATCAGAATCCAGAAAGATGTGCTAAATGTTTCTGCAAATGTCATAAATAACCCTCCTGACTATATCAGACAGCCCTCTCTGTAACCTCAGTCCGCATCCTCTTCCAGCGCTTCCAGCAGAAAGCTGACAGGCCGAAACCCGTCATTACAGGAAATCATAGCGGCTTTTTTATTTTTCATCCAGCCGTCGTAAATATTCTCGCCGCCATGCGCCAGCGTCATCACAAAAGGTGACATACTCTCCCAGGCGCTCTCGCACATGCCATCAGGCCGCTGCCAGCCATTGGCGATGAATACCTGCCCCAGCTGCATATCACAGGCATGTTCTATCGGATTTTCGTATAATGCCATTAAATCCTGATAATGCGCCATCCGCATCACAGTAATTTTTACTTTTTTCATGTTCTTCGCCTTAATTTCCTTTACACATCAAAGCCGACATCATCATCGAACAACCTCATCATACAACATATCTAAAAAGCCTGTCATTGGCGCATACAAAAACATTGCACTGGAATACGCAAGCACTATTTCCTCCATAGAAAACGGAGTGTACATTGGAGAAAGCATTATTTCAGCCACATTTTCCGGAGCGTTAGGGCTTTCAAGCGATTCTAATGCTTCCTGCAGTTCGGGATTTGCTTTTTTCAATTGGCGGATATAGCTTTTCATCTTTTTCGTATCTTCCAGCTTATAGTACAATGCAATTAGTGGGAGCAGCATGAATGCAGAATCTCCCGGATATTTTTTTATAAGGTTGATTGCTTTATCTTCATCCTCAAAACAACTGTATAACGCCATTAATAAATATCGCACACCCAGATTATCATTTTCACTAAGCTGTATCAGTTCTTCAGCCTCACGGATTGCATGGCCATACCTTCCCTGAGCGATTAACAAATCCAGATATTCTTTTCGAACTCTCATATACGGTCTGGTCTCAAATATTCCATAGAAATGTCCTGCGTCCTCTTCTTTTCTGATATTTCTCTGCACAAGCTGTTTTTCGCCTTTTTGAATAATCTTTTCCACTTTCTTTTTCAGTTCTTCCATATCCACTGCCTGATTCTGGGCAATGATTAACTCCGCATCCAGACAGAACGGATCCAGTTTTAATGCTTTTTTAGCGTTCTGGATTGCTTCTTCCTGATCAATCGCATTTTCCGCCATTTCTAAATAATCGTATGCATCCAGTTTTTGGCTCTTACCCTGCATGATATTTTTATTATACTTCTGAATAAATTCCTGCATAAATGCATTGGCTTCCATTTCATTTTCAAACTGCTGTTCTTCCATCGCTTTATGCATCTCATTAATAATGCGTTCGATTTCTTTACTCATATTCTTTACGTATAATCCAATTATCCTCTTTTGAGGGTAATGGATTATTCTCCTTTCTCACAATCTCTTGGGTACTATTGAATACTCCGTTATAATAATTTAAGCACTGTGGATCTGTATCTATTCTTTTACGGCTTTGACTGTTCCGAGGTGACTCAGACCACAGCGTTTCGTCTATTACTGTTAATCAGTTTGTTAACGCCTGACGTTTCTATTTACATGATTACACCTCGCTTCAATTTCCTTTTTTAATGAATGCCAGCCACTGGGCATATTCCTCGCATGGATACAGCACCAGCGCTTTTTTTATATAATGCATGGCTAATTCCTGCGACCCCGGAGGGGTCAATGCAACAAAGAGATAATTAGCCGCCAGAAAACTCAGATGCGCCGCCCTTCTATCATCCTGATATGCCTCATAATGATGCAGCGACGTCAGCAGCATAAAAAACAGATTGGCTTTATCCAGGTCCGTCGCTGTCACATAAAAATCATCCATATCCGACGGCTGTATTTCCAGCACATCCTCCGGCACAATCACCGGATTGGCAAAATCAATTTTCAGCTGCACGGGCATCACCTTTTTTCTCCAGTAAACACACGACTTCCACATGCCAGCTCTGGCAGAATAAATCGACGGGCTGGATTTTTTTCACTTCGTAGCCGCACTGGCACAGATATCTGGCATCACGGGCCAGTGTGGACGGATTGCAGGATACGTACACAATCCGTTCGGCTCCACTGGCAATCAGGGCATCCAGTGCCGGCGGTTCACAGCCTTTGCGCGGCGGGTCGATAACAGCCACATCAATTTTATTGCCTTTTTTCACCCATTTCGGCAGCCAGTCTTCCGCTTTTGCCGCCACGAAGGTGCAGTTCTCCACGCCATTGTTCGCGGCATTTTCTCTGGCATCCTGCACCGCCTGACTGACCGATTCAATGCCAGTAACATGATTGGCCTGTTTTGCCAGATACAGTGAAATTGTGCCGATACCGCAGTACACATCGGCCACCTGTTCCCGACCAGTCAGCTGAGCAAATTCCAAAGCTTTTTCGTATAATACCTGCGCCTGTTCATTATTCACCTGGAAGAAAGACTGGGGCGAAATCTGAAAATGGAATTTGCCGATGGTATCTTCGATGGTTTCTTTTCCTTCCAGCAGACGGAAGCTGCGGCCCAGCATGATTTTCAAATTGGTGTTGATATTATGATAAATGGACACCACATCAGGATACTGAATCAGCTGTTTTGCCAGCTCCGGCAGCCGCCATGCCGCCTCCCTGGTGACAAACACCACCATCAGTTCACCGTTGTAACGGCTTTCCCGAATCATCACTTTATGCACATAGCAGGCACGGCCGCTGTCCTGAATCATCTGTTCCAGTTGCTGTACCAGATGATTGATTTTTTCACTGAACAGCTGACATGCAGCCGCCGGTACAAACTGATGACTGCCCTGTTCATAAAACCCAAGCCGCACGGTGTTACCGCTGTAGTCCACATGAAAAATCCCTTTATTACGATAGCGCCACGGCTCCTGCATGCCAATCACCGGCTCTACCGGCACATCAATACGGCCCAGGCGCATCATGGCATCCTGCACAATTTTCTGCTTGGCCTCGAGCTGATAGGCATAATCGCAATGCTGCAGCTCACAGCCGCCGCACTGACTGCTCTGCGGACATCGGGCTTCGATACGCTGTTTCGATGGCTCGATGACTTCCAGCAATTCTGCTGTAGCCATTTTCTTTTTGTACTCGATTACTTCTGCCTGTACTGTTTCTCCCAGCATGGCACCAGGTACAAACACAACAATATTATCATGACGGCCAATCCCGTACCCCTGATGAGAAATCCCAGTGATGGCCAGCTGTACCACATCTCCTGTTTTCAAACAAAACACTCCTCACATAAGCTATTATCACGAACGATATTTTTTCTCTTTCTATGTTCGACCATGCCGGTGCGATGTCCTTGTTAAACGGCCAGCACAATGGCGGCCATCAGAAAGTTCCACACGCCGTGCATCACAATGGAGCCCCACAGAGAGTCCGAACGGATGGCTGCCAGATTCAGACACACACCCACCAGTGTTAACGGCAGCAGCCGAAACAAATCGTAATGCATACATCCAAACATCAGCGATGCCGCAGCCACACTGAACCACATGCTGTTCTGCTGCCGCATGCTGTGATAGATATAGCCGCGAAACAACAGTTCTTCACTAACCGGTGCCAGTACACTAACCATCACAATCACCGCGGTACTCTCCCACATGCCTTCGGCCTGCATAATCAGTTCCGTTGCAGTTTGAGGCTGTGCCCACTGCGGAAACAGTTTCACCATCCACACACTGACATACAGCATCACAAAAAAGGTAACCACACCCAGCAATGCCGACAGAATCAGCCAGCCTGGCTGTTTAAAAGGCCTCCACCCAATCTGATCCAGCGTAGCGCCGCGCAGACGCAGAAACAATAATACCATCCCCACCATAACAACTGTCTGCAGCATCTGCTGCACCAGCATCTGATTTACTATCGTGGCACCGCCCGGCAGTAATCCCGCCAGCCGTTCAGCTGGAAACAGGCCAGTGCCAACCAAGCCGTTCATTAGAACAAAAATTACAAGAATCATCAGAAATCCATCTATCATGGAAAGCTGCCCGCGCAGCCGTTTCTCTTTTTTATTCATTCTGCACACCTCACCCATTCTGATAAAACTTTATCACAAAACGGCAAAAAAAAACAGAGATCCGTGCAGACCTCTGTAAAAATCCTTTTATCACATCATTAAAATTCGTCGCTGTCATCGTCGTAGTAGAAGGATTTGATAGCGGTTTCCTTGTTGCGCCAGTCTTCATTCACTTTTACCCACAAATCCAGATACACTTTTTCGCCTAACAGGAATTCAATTTCTCTGCGGGCTTTACTGCCGATTTTGCGCAGCATCATGCCGCCTCGGCCAATGATAATGCCTTTCTGGCTGTCTCGTTCCACGTAGATGGTTGCCCCCACATAAATTTTGCCGTCATCCTGCAGCTTCATCTGTTCCACAATAACAGCAATGCTGTGCGGCACCTCGTCACGGGTGGCTTCCAGAATCTGTTCGCGAATCAGTTCAGCAATAACCACTTCTTCCGGCTGGTCGGTCACCGAGTCGGCCGGATAGAACTGCGGCCCTTCCTCCAGATAGTTAAAGGTGGTTGACACAAGCTGTTCCACATTGTCACCTTTTCGCGCCGATAACGGGAAAATTTCTGCAAAATCCAGACGGTCCCGCCATTCGGCAATCAGCTTCAGAACCCGAGCTTTTTCCACCTGATCGATTTTGTTCAGAATCAGAAATACCGGAGCGGATGTTTTCTTCAACTGTTGCACAATATACTGTTCGCCAGGGCCGAAGTCCTGGGTCACATCCACCAGATAATAGATGACATCGGCATCATACAGCGAACTCTGGGCGATTTCCACCATGCGTTCACCCAGCTTGTGCCGCGGTTTGTGAATCCCCGGAGTATCCAGAAATACAATCTGCCCCGTTTCATTGGTCAGCACACCGGTAATACGATGGCGCGTTGTCTGCGCTTTGTCCGACACAATGGCAATTTTGCGCTCCAAAATCTGATTCAGTAAGGTGGATTTTCCTGCATTCGGTCGTCCCACCAGTGCTACAAATCCTGTCTTCATATCACATGTCCCCTTTATCAGGCTCTCCATGCTGCGGAAAGTCATGAAAACTGTAAGGAAGCAGCGCCGCCACCGTGGTGTGAATCTGCTTTCCTGCTTTGTTGATTAATAAAACCTCCATCTGCGGCCCCAGCTCCTGCATCACCTGCCGACAGGCACCGCATGGCGAAACCGGCTCCGGCGTATCAGCACATACCACCAGCCGTACCAGCTGCTTTTCGCCGCTGGCAATTGCCCGAAACATGGCGGTGCGCTCCGCACAGCTGGTCAATCCATAGCTGACGTTTTCGATGTTGCAGCCTCCGTAAATCGCGCCGCCAGCCGTCTGTACCGCTGCCCCCACCTGAAAACCGGAGTACGGTGCATAGGCTTGTTCTCTGGCCTGCCAGGCAGCTTCAATCAGCGGTGCCCAGCCGGCATCCTGCTTATTCATCATCATCGTTATCCTCATCTTCCTCCGGCGGCAGCAAGGTTACTTCCACTTTTGTGATACGGCGTCCGCTGACATTGACAATGCGAATCAAAAACCGGCCAACAGTAACTTCGTCGCCCACTTCCGGAATGCCGCCCAGATGTTCAAAGGCCAGCCCGCCGATGGTATCGGCTTCGCTGTCTTCCAGAATTTCTTCGTCCAGCTCCATGTCAAAGGCTTCCTCCACATCACCGATTGGTGCGCGGGCATCCGCCACCAGCTGATTATCGCTGTGCATAACGATTAAATCTTCTTCCACGTCATATTCATCCTGAATATCACCGATAATTTCTTCAATTAAGTCTTCAATGGTTACCAGCCCGTTGGTCCCGCCGTACTCATCCAGAATAATGGCCATGTGCACCTTTTTGAGCCGCAGTTCATTGAGCAGGTCACTGACTTTTTTTGTTTCCGGAATGTAGTAGGCATCCCGAATCAGCGCTTTTACCTTTAATTCATCAAAATCGGCATCCAGATGCGCAAAAATATCTTTGGCATACAGAATCCCCACAATGTTGTCGATACTGTCCTCATAGGCCGGAATCCGGGAATGACCGCCGTCGATAATCAGACGCAGCGCATCGTTGATGCTGTCCTCCACATCCACAGCCACAATATCGATACGAGGAACCATAATTGCTTTTACGTATGTTTCGTCGAATTCCATGATACTGTTGATCATTTCCGTTTCCGACTCGTCAAATACACCTTCCTCCTGCCCTACGTTCACAAGAATTTTAAATTCATCCTCTGTGATGGTAGGGTCTTCCTCTTCGTTCTTTTTACTGAACCGAACAACAACGTCAGACAATTTTGTCAGCAGAAACACCAGCGGTGTCAGAATCACACTTACCACACGGATAAACGGTGCGATAAACATTGCCCAGCCTTCTGCGTGGGCAGCCGCCAGATTTTTCGGCATTACTTCACCAAACACCAGCACCAGCAGTGTCATAATACCGGTGGCAATCCCGACCCCCGGGTCACCGAAATAATCGGTTGCCATCTTGGTGGCCAGTGCCGAAGAGCTGATATTCACAATGTTGTTGCCAACCAGCAGCGTAGAAATCAGTCGATTCTGATTTTCCAGCAAATCCAGAACAAGATCCGCTTTCTTTTCGCCGTCTTCCTGCAGATTCCGTAAGCGAATTTTATTGGTTGACAAAAAGGCTGTCTCTGCCGATGAAAAAATTGCCGATAACGCGAGCAAAACTGCTAAAATCACAAATTGCATCGAACTGTCCGTATCCAAATAAAACCAACCTCCAAATAGATAACTCGTATTCTCTTAATTTTGCTTATCTTTATATTTTAGCGAATGGCACCGATAACTGCAAGCAGTTTTTCTTCCTGCGCCCGCATCTGCTTTTTATCTTCTTCTTCCATGTGGTCATATCCTGCCAGATGAAGCAAACCGTGCACCAGCAGATACATGACTTCCCGCTCCAGGCTATGCCCGTATTCCTCGCACTGCTCCTGCGCCCGCTCCAGCGAAATGACAATATCGCCGAATAAGATTTCGTCTTCATCGTCAATCTCCTCATCGGCCTCATACATCGGGAACGACAGCACATCGGTCGCACTGTCTTTATCGCGGTATTCCAGGTTCATTTCCCGGATTGCCTCGTTGTCCACAAACAGCAGGTCTACTTCCGCTTCTTCCGGAATCTGTTCTTCTTTCAGGCAGATGGCTGCCACTTTATTGATTTTTTCTTCCCAGTCCGCTGGAATTTCAATTTTATCCTGTTCATTGGTGATTACTACTGTCATGTTTCATTTCCTGTCCTTCCTGTAATTTCAGCAGTTCATTGGCCTGCGGCGGATACTCAATTCGCTTGTGATAAATCCCGTTGATAACCCGGGTGAAAGCTGTGGCAATCTGATCCAAATCGCGGAATGTCAGTTCACATTCATCGAACTGGCCGTCGTTCAGTTTTCCTTTGATTAATGTGCGGATAAAGCCCTCTATCTGACCCGGCGTCGCATTCTTTTTGGAACGCACCGCTGCCTCCACGGTATCAGCCATCATCAGGATGGCCGCTTCTTTAGTCTGCGGTTTCGGCTGCTCATAGCGGAAATCCCGTTCTTTCACCTGCGGGTCTGCCTCTTTTGCTTTCGCATAGAAATAAGATACCAGACTATCCCCGTGATGCTGGGCAATCATCTGAATAATCACCGGCGGCAGTTTTGCTTCTTTTGCCATTTCAATCCCGTCTTTCACGTGGGAGGTGATAATCAGTGTGCTGAGCTGCGGCGTAATGGTATCATGCGGATTATGGCCGGAAAACTGATTTTCCGCAAAGAAATACGGACGTTTCAGCTTCCCGATGTCGTGGTAATATGCACCAAGACGAACTTCCAGCCCGTTGGCCCCGATGGCCTCTGCAGCAGCCTCGCCCAGATTTCCCACCAGAATACAGTGATGGTAGGTGCCCGGCGCTTCCGTCATCAGTTTCTTCAGCAGCGGCTGGTTCGGGTTGGCCAGTTCCAGCAGTTTGATAGATGTGGTAATCCCGAACATATTTTCCAGATACGGCAGTACTCCCATAGTAAAAATAGAGGAAATCAGACCGTTGAAGACCCCGAATACCACCCCGAACGCAACCACATCCGGTGTCTGATTCTGCACCATACCAAGGGCAATGATAGCGCAGGCATTGATAGCGCTGATACTGAGAGCCGCTCTGGAAATGTCGGAGCGCTGCCCCAGTGTTGCTACCCCCAGGCTTCCCGCCAGACCGCCGATTAATGCAACCACGGCGAAGGACGGGTTTTCGGTGTACAGCCCTACAAATACTGCAAACATCAGGTCAGCCACGATACCAAGCCGCACATCCAGCAGAATGGTAATCAGCATGGTACCCATGGCAACCGGAATCAGATATCCCACCTGGGCCGCCCGCTCCGCAATGGAACTCAATGTCAGTGACAGGAACAGATCATACAGAAATATGGTGGATACCGTCAACAGCATCAGCAGCACAATCTGTTTCTCATCCCGGTAAATCTTTGGTGTAAAGTGCATCATAAATGCACGCACCACAAGCATCATAATAGCTGCCAAAATAGCCAGACCCAGTACAACAAGCCCCGGAGAGGCCGACTGGCTGTAACCCAGCTGCTGCAGAATGGTACTTTGCCGTTCGGTCAGAATTTCCCCTTTGCGGACAACCAGTTCACCTTTCTGCACGGTGATTTTCTCCGGTTCTACCGTAGCCAGAATTTCGGATTTTTTCTCGGCGGTAGCCTCTGCATCCAGCACATAGGTTGGATACAGGTTTACATTGTTAATCACGGCCAGCAGGAATTTTTCCTCTGCACCGGTGATATATTTGTCATTGCTGATGGATTGCACAATTTTTTCTCTGGCACCTTCCAGGTCGGCCTGTGCAACCCCTTTGCTCATCACATTGATGGCATAATCGATGCCCCGCTCATACAGCCACTGGATATCAGCTTCCGACAGGTTGGCCAGTGCGGCCCACTCATCAGCGCCCAGCGTAAACTCAAACACATCATGCAGCTGTGCAATTTTATCCACCGTGGTTGCCTCTTCATCCGTCTGGGAGTCAACTGCAATCTCCTCCAGCTTTGCAAAAGAGTCGGAAATATCGGTGATGGTGATGCTGTTGAATTTCTCCAGGTCGATTTTATAAATATCCTGGAAACTTTCCAGTGCTTCCTGCTGCCTGTCCAGCGTGCCCTGTTCATCCACAAAGGTCAGATACCGGTCAGCCTGTACATCCTGGCTGGATACCCGGCCAACTTCCCAGCTGGTGCGCTCCGGCACAAAATGGCTGGATAAAATCAGCAGCAGAACCGCAAAAAACAGCCCAGTCCACACAATCATGCGTCTTTTTTTGTCTTGAAAATACCTATCTATGATACTGGCATAAATCTGTTTCAGTTTGCCCATAAATTAGTCCTTTCGTTGGTTCTCCTCTGCTTCGTAAGCGGCGATGATACGCGCTACCACAGGATGGCGAACAACATCCTGCGCAGTTAAATGATGAAAACTGATTTCGTCGATGCCGGCCAGAATATCTTCTGCCCGCAGCAGCCCCGACTGATGGTGCCGCGGCAGATCCACCTGCGTAATATCACCGGTGACAACCGCCTTGGAACCGAACCCGATACGGGTCAGAAACATTTTCATCTGTTCCGGTGTGGTGTTCTGCGCCTCGTCCAGAATGATAAAGGCATCATCCAGCGTACGGCCTCTCATGTATGCCAGCGGCGCAATCTCGATAATCTGACGTTCCATATACTTCTGTGCCATATCCATGCCTAACACATCATACAGACCATCATACAGCGGGCGCAGATACGGGTCTACCTTATCCTGCAGATCACCAGGCAGGAAGCCCAGTTTTTCCCCCGCCTCTACAGCCGGACGGGTTAGAATAATACGCTCCACCTGTTTGTTTTTCAGCGCTTTCAGCGCCATTACCACCGCCAGATAGGTTTTCCCGGTACCGGCAGGACCAATGCCGAACGTGATGTCCTTCTTCTCGATGGCTTTCACATAACGATACTGCCCCATGGTTTTGGCGCGAATCTGTTTCCCCCGGCTGGTGGTGTGAATCACTTCGCCCAGGCAATCGGCAATTTTTTCATGTTCTCCGCTGCCGCCTAACGTCAGCGCATACTGAATATCACTGGGTGCTAACTCTTTTTTCGCCGACAACTGAATCAGATAATCCAGCACAGAATGGGCCGCAGCAATGCTGCCTTTGGAACCGCCCAGTAAAATTTCCTGACCGCGGGCCACGATACGGGCACCGGTCCGTTTTTCTATGAGTCTGATATTTTCATCGGCCAGTCCGCCAATCTGCTGTGCCTGTCCGATATCCTGCAACACAACCCTGTCTTCAAACTGATGCAAAGATGTCTGCCTCCTTTTGTTTATAAGCAATCAATCTTTAATTTATTTATTATACTATAAATCCATCGATGAAGCCATCTTTTTTCGTAAATCGCCGGTGTGATTGCCGTAAAAAAACTGTCAGACAGGAAAGGCGACCGGATTACTGTACCCCTGTCGCCTGTTCCACCTGTTTCATCGTCTGTTCAGTTTCTTCCGTCGGGACTGCAGCCGGTAACGGCTCCTGCAGCATCTGTGCCAGATTTTCCTCCACCAGCCACACAACTTCTGCCTGTATTACCGTCTGATTTTCCGGCTGATAGATGCCGGTACTCTCATGCAGAAACCGACTGCCCGACGGCATCTGTTCCTGCAGCCGTTTCCGTGCCCGTTCCACGGCCATCACGTAGGCTTCCTCTTTTGTGTAGCTGACTGCCTGTATTTTTTTTTCCGTAAATGTGGTTGTTTTTATATAGATCGGTACCTGATACTGTTTCCACTGTATCAGGCTTCGCTGCTCCGTCTGCTGACCGCTGTAAGTATAGGGCGACTCCTTTGGGCCCCACAGTACCATATGATGGCCGTTCCACTCCAGAGAAATCTGCTGTGCCTCCTGCCCGGTGGGCACCAGTATCTTTTCCTCCAGTGCACAGCTCCCGATGGCGCACCGCTCCTGTTCCCCATAAACAACGGCCTGTGCCTCCACCCTATAAGGTTCTCCCGCTGGCCCGAATTCCCCATTCAGACCACGCTGCCGGTCCGGATAATCCCAGCCGCCAATCAGTACCTGCCCTCTGGTGACCCAGTCCCCACGCTTTACCAGAGCTGTACCGCGAAATACCAGCAGCTCTGTAATTTTTCCATCGGCCCGGGCAACCAGACTTCCCGTTTTATGCTGTCCCGGTTCACCGGTTAAGCGCTCTTTCACCGTAATCTGCAGTGTTGTCCCGCTGGTTTGCAGCTGTATCCAGGTAAACTCGGGATGTTCCAGCACAATCTGACTGGCCAGTGCAGCGTAGTCAAATTTATCGGTGCGGGAGCCAGGAATCATGCCGTATTCCTGCACCAGTGCAATAAGATGTTCATCGCTGTACTGCACATTTCCGCTGACCTCATAGCCCCAGATAAAGGATAACAGCAGATATACCATGGCCAGCCCCAATCCGGCGCCCAGCCACAGCCCCCGTCTTCGTTTCAGCCGGCTGATGATAAAAGGCAGACCATAACGCTGGTGCACGTGAAACCGGCAGCGCCGCTCCCGCAGCAGATGCTGCACCACAGCAAAATCATCCAGATGAATGCACAGATACAGCACATCATCCTGCCGCCTGACCTGATATACATGCACACCAGCGGCTGTAAGCTGCTGCAGCGCTTCTTCTGTGCGCCGGGCTGGAAGCCGCAGTTCCACCATACCGTTCAGATACTGGTCAAATTTCATAGCGCACCTGCCCGATTCTGCCCTCCACATAGATAGCCTCTGCTGACAGTGAGGTAATTACCAGCTCCTGCCCGTCAATATAGATACGATAATTACCAGCCTGCAATCCAATCTGTTCTGCATTATAATGCAAAATGCCCTGATGATTCTCCACACAGCATTGCAGATTGCCAAACAAAGATATCCGAGGCAGGTTCAGCACTGAATCCTTCGGCATCTCCAGCAGCTTTCCCAGCCTTCCAGCTTTCCCTTCTGCCATGAAAATCCTTCCCTTCTGCCAACATGCTCTTGTCTCCATGTATATGCAGAATGGACAGCAGATATTCAGGGCAGCTGACTGCTCGGTTCATCCTTTGGCTTCATCTGTATGCCGTCCAGTGAAAGATTTGGCGTATCCTCATCAGAAATGTCAATCATGCCCGGAATGACATCATCAAACAAATCATACTGGAATTTCTTTTCTTTGTTCACTGTGGCCAGACAGACCTGCGATGCATTAGAAATATTGCGTTCCCGCAGCTGCTTTACCAGCCATTTGCCGTCTAAATCCATGGCGCGCAGGTTTTCGTAGATAATCTGACCATCCACAATGACCTCAATGGCCAGCCCTTTTGATTTGCCGTGCAGGTGTAAATCTTTCTGCGTCACTTCCTGATAAGCCGGTTTCTTCAGCACGCTCAATTCACCGGATGTCTCCACAATGGCAAGCTCCAGTTCCTTATAATCGAAAACACCTTCCGCCCGCAGCAACGTGGTCAGTTCATCCAGATCCAGATGCATTTTGCGTAAATTACTTTCCAGAATATTGCCGTCCTGAATCACAATCACCGGCTCTCCTGCCACTGCCTTGCGAAATTTTCGATTTTTCAGTGCCAGCCACGACACCGCCAGTGTTAAAATCCCATAGGTAATCAACCCCACCAGATGATCCGGCGCATTGGCCAGATCGTCTGTTGCCATATTAGCCGCTATCGAACCAAACGTAATGCCATTCAGATATTCATAAAATGTCAGCTGACTCACCTGCTGCTTCCCCAGCATTCGCGTTAGCACCAGCAGCACCACAAAAGACAGCACCGTCTGCAAAAAAATAATCCACGCACCCGTCATCGAAACCACTCCCTAAAGCTTTTTCAAATAGTCTAAACAGAACTATGAGAATTATGTAAAACATGCAAACCTTTTTCCAATAACAAAAAAACACCGCAGATAATGCTTTTAACAGTTCATTATCTGCAGTGCTTTTCTATACTCAAATCAATTTCTCCAGTTTTTTATCGCATTCTTTTAAAAAACAAACAGTACATTCAGTAACGGCATCATGATAACCATCATAACCATTGCAACCGCAAGAAACAGCAGCCCGAACAGATACGCATCTTTCGCTTTCATAGTCTGATGACCAAATACCATACCGGCCATCATACTGCCTGCTGGTGTTACATATGCACACATCAGAGCTGCATACATCATAAACCAGCATACATAAGGGTTCCCGCCCATAGACAGTACAATAGGGGTAATAATCGGAATGAAAATCGCACCCATAACAATGTTATGCATAAACTGCGTAATAATCCCCAGTGCCACCATTGTAGCCAGAATCAGTACGGTCACATCCATCCGGGTTAAGACAGGAGTTAATGCAGATGTAATCGTAGCTGTAATCCCGATATCAGCAGATTCCATTGCTTCTGCCAGTGGATAGGTAACTGCCAGCAGCATTAACATTGCCCATGGCAGGCTGTTAAAACATTCCATCAGGTCGATAACCGGTTTGCCATCTTCTTTATGCCAGATTAAGAATACAGTCATATAAACAATTGTCCAGCCAATAACACCCAGACTGTTGCAGAATGCAGCGCCAGGCAAGGTTGTGAAAATCGCAGGAATCATTAATACTGCAAAATAGAACAGTAACAGAATGAAACCAACCTTCTGATATTTATTCATTTTGTATTTCCCATATTCTTCACACAGTTCCGGTGTAGTGGTAAAATTTTTTGCATCTACTTTAAAAATATATCGGCTCACCAGAATCATAACCAGCATGGTACCAATCATATAAATCTGACCACACAGCATCATAGGCCCGGCAGGAATCGCTAACCCGGTTGCCTGTGTAAAGAAACCGCCGTATAACAGAACACTGCCATAGAACGGAACCATTGCCGGCGCAGTCATTGCAATATAAACAATAAATGCAATCAGCATGTTTAACACTCTAGATCCCGGTTTATAACCATTAATTTCCCCGATTTTCAATGCAATTGTCCACATCAGGAACACAGCTGCCATACCGCCATTGAATAATCCCATCAACAATGCTGTTACACAGATTGCCAGAATCAGCATCCAAGGTCTTCCGATAAATATTTTTCTGCTTAAAATCCAATATGCAATCCCGTCGGAAACACCAATCTGGTTTAACGCAATTGCAAATGCCGCTGGCAGTAATACCATCAGGAATGTCGCATTTCCGAAACCAGAAGCAAACGCTTCTGTTGCAGAACAGTAACCTGTCATTGTTAATAAGGCAAAGCCTGCGAAACTTGTCCACAGTAAATCAATAAAAATCCAGCCATAAACAATTCCCAGGAATACACCCAGTACTTTCATCCCCATCTCTGTAATCTGACCAAACGGCGGCAGATTCCATACAACAAAAACAATTGCAAACATAATAGCAATATGCATGTAGGTCATTTTACTGTTTTTTACTTTGCTGCTCATAACAAGCCCCCCCTTAATGAAACATGTAAATTGTATAAAATAAAAGCTTCAAAAAATGTCATGATATAATTGCTGCCCGGGCAGAAGCACGCCGGTTCTGCCCAAACAGCAATAACAATGTTTAACTAACGATGTTTAACCGCCTTCTGATAAAGGCTCCGTTCAAAACTTATTCTGCAAAAATCTGATATACCGGTGCACCTTCACAATCTTTCGGCATCGGAACATCCAGTAATACTGCAACAGTTGGAGCGACATCTGTACTACGAATAGTACGGGTTGTTTCATAGTTTTCTTTAATCCCCGGACCAGCTGCTATAAAGACTGGTGATACTGTCGTACCGTGCATGCCCTGGAATGTTGGAAGCGAGTCGCCATGCAGACGGTTATACCCTTCTTCCAGCCAGTACAGAATATCCCCGCATTCTTCCCCAGTCAGACCTAGAATGGCTGCGTCTTTATTGCGCAGTGCAATTGATACAATTCGTTTCCCGTCTGCATTGCGGTAACTATACAAGTCATTAATAATCTGCGTTTCCAGATTGTATTTGTCTTCCGGCTCAACAATCCCGTGCGGCTGTCTGCCTTTCAGATTAATATGAATATGGTTGCCTCGGTTCGCCACGGCTCTTGTTTTACTGTAATCAACCTCGCGCAATTCATTGCCATTTTCATCCCGCTTCAGAACGGTATAGCCCAGTTCTTCCAGAACACGAATATTGCAGCCAAACCCATCACCCAGTAATGGAATATCATCTTCCGGCGGACACAGCAGCCCATGGTCGGAAACAACCAGAATTGTCCAGCCCTCATCCAGCAAATGCAGGAAGCTGCCAAGATATCTGTCTGTCTGACGATATGCCCACTCAATAGCATCTTCATACAGTTTTCCGTTGTTACCGATTTTTACGCGATCTTTCGCCAGATACCAGAACAGATGACCACAGGCATCTACATTGTGTAAATGTGAGAAAATAATATCATAATTCTCTGTAGCAATTAGATGGTGTAAAGCATCTGATTGCCATTGGGTATAAATATCCCAGCAAGGCAGCAATACCGATTTTACCAGACTTTCATTCCGCGCTTCACTCATCGAAGTGCCAGGTACAGGGCCTACTGCTTCCACCACACTTTTCTTCAGATATTTTGGATGCCACAGAACATCCTTTTCAATGTCCTTCGCAGCACCAAACCACAGGCGCACTTCACTGCCGTCTTCCGCGATATCCAGCAGACGCATATGACGATTTACTTTAATCGCAGCATCCTCTTTACTCAGTTCATCCAGCACATTTGAAACCATTTTATCGGCCAGTACTGCCATTGGTTCTGCAGCTTTCTTGTTTTTATAAACCGCAACTCTGTCATATTTGCCATCTGCATTGCACAAAATCAGAGCTGGTCGTCTGGTCATACCGTTGTTCACAAGAATGGTCATCTCTTTTGCGCCAGACGGTACTTCACTTTCCCAGTTTACTGGTTCAGTGATTGGAGAATTTACAATATCAATCGGCAGCATATCAGCAGACATATCACCTTCATGCTCACTTAAAATTAGGCTCTTCATTTCCAGCGCACTGCCATAATCCGCTTCCGATACATCATCACTTTTTTCCACCGGCACATCATTAATCACACATCCGGCGCCTGAAGTGTTCGGCACTTTCGCCTGAAATAGAACTTTTTCAATATTTACAGATGCATACACCAGCTTATCATCATCTACAACACAGTCACCGTTCCCAATGGCATTGGGCTGCGTGCCGTCTACCACATGCAGCAGCTCACTCTGAGAGCTTGGTGGCCAGGAACTGCCAGGCCAGTGCCAAACCAGTGTTTTTAATCCTGCTGCTGTCGTCACATTCCACAACTGCTCTGCTTTACAATTCATCGAATTCAGATTATACGTCATGGTAGCCATATCTGTTTTGGACTGTCCCCAGAAACAGGTAATCCCATGTGTCGCTGGGGTTGCACCGGTCGCCAATGTGGTCCACATTGGCGGAGTAATTGTCGGTACACCGCCCAGCATAACCAGGTCTTTTCCTGAACTGCCGCGCGCAATAAATTTATCAAAATTCGGCATAATTCCTTCGGAACGGAAACGATTTGTTAAACCCGGGTCCAGACCATCCACACCTAAAATCAGCACTTTTTTTCTTTTCATTGTGTTTTCCTCCCATCACTACACAGTTAACAAAAGAATTAGTTTTGTTTATGAATTTAATATATCGCTTTATATTTGCTTCGTCCAACAGAGGAAAACTGCTGCATTTCTTTTCGCATCAAGACTTTTTTGTGGCAGCTATTTTTTCGTTGTATAAGCATATCTGATATGTTACACTTAAATTCTAAAAGGACGATATCTTATTTCAGTACCATGCAGAAAGGGATGATTTTTATAAAAACTGAACAGATTATCTATCTGGAAGACATCGCTAAAACTCATTCTATTTCTCAGACGGCACAGCGTTTTTTTATCAGCCAGCAGGCACTTAGTTTTTCACTTAATAAGCTGGAAGAAGAGTTTGGAGTTACCTTTCTCAACCGTACAAACCGTGGTGCCGAACTCACACAGGAAGGTATTTTATTTCTTGAGAAAAGCAAATCGATTCTAGCTACCTATCGGGAATTAAAAGAAGATTTATACCTGCATACCGCTGATTTCAGCCATAAAGAATTGCTCGCAGAGGATTCACTCACAATTTGCAGCCATACCAGACTCCTGGAACCTCTTCTTGTCAGTCTGCTGGATCAATATACAAGGAAATATCCTAAAATTAACATCCAGCTGTACGAAAACGAAAACATTGATACAATCGAAGCCATTGGGCAGCAAAAAGGAGATTTTGGATTGATTTTTATTCCTGACTTTTTAGTAACAGAAAATGCTGATTATCAGTTTCCTGATACCGTATATCTGGAACAATTGTTTTCTGATGAATTCATCATCTGCTGCAGCACTAACCATCCGTTAAAAAACCGAAAATCAATCAGACTTAAGGAAATTTCTTCCGTACCAACAATTTTATTTGATACAAACGCTAATATTCTGACTACGAAAGATAATCCATTGCCGCCTGTCTCATCGCACCAGTATTTTTCCAAAAATATGGCTTTCCACAAAGCGCTTATTCGTCGCGGAATGGCAGTTTCTCTCATTACTTCTTTTGAGTTCCGAAAACTGTATTTCAAGCACAAAGATATAACAGCACTTCCAATCATTGATTCCCCGAAATCTGTCATTACACTGGTAACAAATACAACTTCTGCTCTCAGTCCGGCAGCACAATTATTTATCAGTATGCTAAAAAAATATGATTTTTATGGTCTGTAGTGAAAAAAATGAGCACCCCCACCTTCAAGGTGGGAGCGCTCATTGCTTATTCTATAGATTTCATACATTTATCATTTGCAGAATTCCTCTACCGTTTTTGCAATACCCGCTGCATCAAAACCCAGATATGGATAAATTTCTTCCGGATAACCCAAAGAAATAAAGGTGTCTGGAATACCGATTTTTTTCAGTTTTGCCGGAACACCAGCTTCCATCAGTACATCTGCTACGATGCTGCCTAAACCGCCCAGAACATTATGGTCTTCCACAGTAATAATGGTACCTGTTTTCCGTGCAGCATTAAGAATTGCTTCTTTATCAATTGGTTTAATGGTATGCATATCAATTACAGCTGCATCCATTCCTTTTTCCTGTAACCGCAATGCAGCCTGCAAGCTATTGTACACACCGGAACCAGTTGCAATAATAGTCGCATCTTTCCCGTCTTTTACTTCGATAGCTTTCCCGATTACATATTCGTAATCTTCATTGTAAACTGCAGGTTCTTCCCCGCGCGGAATACGAATATAAATTGGACCAGGATAGGTCAGAGAAGCTTCCAGCATTTTTGCACACTGGTTGGCATCACAAGGTGCAATCATAGTCATGTTTGGAATGGAATTCATAATCCCGAATTCAACAATGGTATTATGAGTTGGACCATAACCGGATGTTAAACCGCCATGGGTGCCAATCAGACGAACCGGCAGATCATTGTACGCCAGATCATTGTGAATCTGATCTAACGCACGAACACACAGGAATGGACCAAAAGTCTGACCAAACGGAATATAGCCTTTTTTTGCCATTGCTGCTGCTACTGTAACCAGATTCATTTCCGCGATCCCGACATCCAGTACGCGATCCGGAAACTCCTCATAAATATCACGAATAATCCCGCTGTGACCTGTTCCGTCTGAGTTAATATAGCAAACTTTTGGATTTGCTCTTACCAGTTCCACGATTTTTTTTGTAACGATGTCCTTTGCGTTCATCATTTCCGCCATATCGGTAATATTAAAAGTAAAACCTGCCATCTTACATCCCCCTCTGCAGCTGCTGTGCGGTATATTCATCGATTAACGCTTCTGTTTCCGCTAATTTTTCATCATCCAGACCACCAATATGCCACGCATAAGAACGTTCCATCATATAGGAAACACCCTGACCTTTGGTAGTATTCGAAATGATACATACCGGTTTCCCTGGGTTTTCCAGATTTACAGCCGGCAGTTCAGATAATACTTTATCGATTTCATACATGTTCGTACCGTCAATTTCATATACATTCCAGCCAAATGCACGCCAGCAGTCAGCCATAGTATTCCATTTAATATTTTCACCGCTGAGGAAAGAAGCAGAACAATGATTGTTGTCCACGATGGCAACAATATTATCCAGATTATGAGAACCTGCATACATAATCGCTTCCCAGTTAGAGCCTTCCTCCATTTCCCCGTCACCCAGCATGCAGTAAATGCGGGAATCAATTTTTTCATTGCGGTTTGCATGTGCAAAACCTACAGCCCAGTTTAAGCCATGACCCAGAGAACCGGTGGAAACTTCAATACCGCGTACCAGCTTACGGTTTGGATGCGCGCCAAATGTATGACCAATACGGTTGTAGTTGTCCCATAATTCTTCCCAGGTATACATTCCCATATCACAGAAAATGGAATACAGCAGAATACCGTTATGTCCTTTGCTCAAAATATACATGTTACGATCTGGTTTTTCGGTATCCTCCGGGTCAAACCCCAAATATTTGTAATACAGTGCCACTGTGATGTCAGAAGCAGACATTGGACCACCAATGTGAACATTACCAGCATATCTTGCACTGCGTGCAATCGCTTTACGAATCTCGCCAGCTTTTTCAATCAGTTCCGGAACAGTTTCTAAACGAACTTGTGCCATAAAAATCATCCTTTCTTGTATATAAACCTGTAGTTCCATTTTAACGAGTAAAAAAAGGAAAGACAAATAACAAAAAACTATGAAATCGTCATAACAAAAAAGCATGACTTGACTGCCATGCTTTTCAAACTGTTTATCCCAATCCACACTCGTGTTTTTCCGGAAAAATCCCCTGCAGATACTGCAAAAACTGGCTGGCTAACGGTGCAAGTATCTCGTCTTTCCGGCTAACCCAGACCAGACGATTCTGCTTCATTGTAACAGAACCATCCGCATTCTGTAAGATAGTCGAAAAGATATCCTGCTGCGGCATCATATCCAGCACCCATTTCGGTGTATAGAGCATGGCATCTGTTTTCTGCAGAAAATAGATACATGCACCGATTGTATTGCAAAAAATCAGTCGGGACGGATTCACGTAATGATTTTCCGAATCCAATGAATAATTTCGACGCATGCTTTTTTCAGTGTCCAGTACAACATGCAGTTGAGTAGATGCCTGCTCTGCTGTAATGCCATACTGCCCAAAAAACGGAGAATGCACTCCCATACTAACATACGTAGGAGAATAATCCAGTGTATGAATCTGTAAAGACTGTCTCTGTACTTCCTGTTCAAAATAGCGGCTGTCATTTTCCGAAAGAACCAGAATCCCGATATCCGCTTCTCGTTTTAGAATACGGTCAAGAATATGTCCGCGATCCGTTTCTTCAATATCGAAGTGTACTGCTCCCAGGGTTTCCCGACAGATTTTTTCTACAAGCGGATACAAAAATGCAAACTGCTGGCTGGCAATACGAAGTCTCTGCAGTTTCTGAATCCCTCTGCTGCCGAACGTGTTATCCAGAGCTTTACAGGCATCCACAGCCGTTTTTGCATATTCCAGAAACTCCTGCCCTTGCAGAGTGACCGTAATTCCTTTTGCAGTGCGTTCAAATAAACGCACATTATATTGTGCTTCTAAACCTGCAATCGATTTCGTCAGACTCGGCTGACTTAAAAACAACTCCTGCGCCGCTTTTGTAATAGAGCCGCATTCCGCAACCTTAATGAAATATTCCAGCTGAGATAAACGCATATTCCATCTCCATTTCCATTGCTACTTCACCGACACAACCTGATATCCTGCTTTCTGCACGGCACGAATCAGCGTCACCTCATCCACCGAATCATCACAGTAAACAACCGCGCTTTTTGCTGCCGCATTCACGCGAGCCTGTACACCGTTCAGATTGTTTAACGCATGTTCCACCCGCAGATAACAATGCGGACAGGTCATTCCGGAGATTATCATGGTCTTTTCCATTGTAATCTGCTCCTTTCGATGTTCTGTATCTTGCTTTATTTCTCTTGTTTCCTGTTCCAGTCGTGAAACAATGGTTCTTCCAGATTATATTCCAGTTTCAGAAAGGCTTCTAATCCCCGTTTTGTGGGATAGGCTTTTTCAAAAACACCTGTTTCTCTTCAAAATTTCTGTTCTGTTCCCATTCGTCTTTCTGTACAGCACCGGTTTTAAACACCGAAAGCACAAGGCCCAGCAGAAACAGATTGGCCAGTAAACTATACCGCCCCTGCACAAACAGAAGAGAATACCATCCCATCTGCAGGGTGGTAAAATTATTGCACAGATATCCCGCAATCTGCAGCAGCCATAGGGCGCTGACAGTTACCACCAGCAATTTTCCTGCCTGACTTTTTACACGATAGCAGGCTCGCCATCCTAGATAAAACAGCATACCATAAGCCAGAAACAGCGGCAAAAGGCTAACCCATCCCCAGTGGCTGACTGCAGCGGTCAGAATATGGTCGGTCATCAGATTTGGAATATATTCCAGTGCATACTGCAGATTTTTTCCACCCTCGCCAATGATTCGCGCCTCCTGCAGTGTTGTCATAATCTGTACAGATGCATACCCGTAGCCTACAGGGTCGGCAAATGGATGCAACACAGCATATAATCTGCCAAGCCGATATGGATAACGTATAATCATCACAATCAGAACAAAGGGAAACAGCAGAAAAGTAAGTCCCCATTTTCTGCTGCAGCCAAACCAGTTTTTCCACAATGCATACCCATGCATGAAAAAACCTGTTCCCATCAGCAGAAAAAACGCACTGCTGGAGCCTTCAAAGAGACACAGGGTAAACAGCAGAAAGGTAAAACTGTACAGATATCCGCTCGCACCTTTCTGATACTGCATATATAAAAAGGCACACATAACAACAGGCCACAATAAACCCAGATAATGAAATATTATATCGTTGCCGTTTACCAGAATCCAGCCCATGCTTCCATTAACCGCATGCCATCCTGCGAAAAAAACAAAATATACCGCCAATGTACAAAGCAGTGCCCAGATAACACCAGATACCTTTCCGCTGAAATAGTGCTGAAACAATGCCGTATAATCCAGCTTATAGCCGTAAATCATAACAGCCATGCCAAAAGCCAGAATTAGAAATTCAGATTCCCATACAATTTCTGCGCCGGTTTCCCGCAGCAGCTGAATACGCATAACCATTCCAACAGCCACAATAATACCTGTAAACAAAAGTACGCCCCACTCCATATGAGGCCGGTACAGGTTATCAAAATGACTTCCGGTTTCCAGAGGATTTCCCATTTCCTCCACCGCCAGAATATCTGCCTCTTCCTCTGCAATTCCAGCAGAAAGATACGCCTCCCGCTGATCTTCCATGTGTGCATATAATTCTTCCCGCACCACAGCATGTGCTTTCTGCCAGCGAATTTCACCACAGACCTGTTCTACATATTCTTTTGCTCTACTGGATGGTTGCAATTCCTCCACCTCCCTGCAATACCCGGCTGATTGCCCCTGTGAATGTATTCCATTCCTGTTCTTTTGCTGCCAGCATTTTTTGACCGGCTTTCGTCAGAGTGTAGTATTTTCGTTTACGGCCTGTTTCCGCCGTCTGTTCATAGCTCTGTACCAGCCCCTGCTCTTCCAGGCTGTGCAGCAAAGGATAAAGCGTTCCCGCTTTCAGTGCAAATATATTGTTAGAGCGCTGCTGCAGCCGTTCAATCATCTGATAGCCGTATAAATCCTCTTCTTCCAGCAGTTTTAACAGCAGCATAGTGGTACTGCCGGTCTGTAGGCTTTTATCAATTGCCATATTTTCACCCCGCCATTCAATGGATTATCTACATATAATAATATATAGATAACCTATATATGTCAACTTTATTTTGTATTTAGAATTTTTTTCGTAATTTTTCTAAAATTTTTTCATTTTTCTGGTTTAATATTCCACTAATCGGTGTATATATACAGCATCAAGAGCAATTTTTGATAACAATCCGAGGAGGCGATTATATGGCTATGAATATTTACGTATGTTCGGTTTGCGGTTACACCTACGATGAAGCAAAAGGAATTCCGGAATCAGGGATTGCTGCCGGTACGAAATGGGAAGATATTCCGCATGAATGGGTTTGCCCGTGGTGCGGAGCTGGTAAATCGGAATTCCGCTTAAAGCAGAACGAAGCACCGGAAAAACAGGTGGCAGTATCAGATGCTGTATTGGAACTGAATTCGGAACTTTCCGCATATGAAATGAGTATTCTCTGTTCTAATCTGGCAAGGGGATGCGAAAAACAGTATCTGCCGGAAGAGGCTTCGCTGTTTTTTGAACTGGCCGATTATTTCAAGGCAAAAGCGGAGCCGGTATCCGGTGATGCTGCCGAGTTGTTGAAACTGGTAACCAATGATCTGGAACAAGGGCTGCCTTACGCACAGGCCACTGCCAGAGACCAGAAAGACCGCGGCGCGCTTCGCGCATTAACCTGGAATGAAAAAGTAACACGCATTGTGAATTCGCTGTTATCTCGCTATGAAAAAGAAGGCGATGCGATGCTGGAGGCAAACGAATTATATGTATGCACTGTTTGCGGTTTTGTTTATTTAGGAAATCAGCCTCCAGAACTGTGCCCGGTATGTAAAGTACCAAGCAGAAAATTTGAAAAAGCGGAAAGGAGCTGACGTACATGAAACGCTATGCTGTAAGAAATCTTCGTCTTTGTGAAAAAGACTGCCTTTGCTTATATGTCTGTCCAACTGGTGCGACAGATACCGAAAACAGTATCATCGATGTAACAAAATGTATCGGATGCGGAGCCTGTGCGGATGCATGTCCTTCCAAAGCAATCTCTATGGTGCCGAACAGCCTGCCTCCACAGCAGCCGAAAACTGATCCTGTTGTAAATGCTATGCGGGCACTGGTTCACAGTAAAAATACACAGGAACAGATTGCATCCCAACTGCCGAATAAGCTGGGCGCGGCACTGGAAAAATCCAACCGGCTGATGGCTGAGGATTTAAACCGTGAGGCTGGTTATATGCTGCCGCAAAGTGCTAATACAAAACAATTTTTAGAATCTCTGCTAAAGGAATCTGCAGAGGATATGCCGAAAGAAACGATCGGAAAATTATTACATCTCATTCAATTTAATGAACCAGAAAATAAAAAACTGGAGGAAACAGCAATGGAAAAATGGAAATGCACCGTATGCGGTTATATTCACGAAGGTCCTATGACCGAAGATTTTAAATGCCCTCGCTGCAAACAGCCGGCAAGTGTATTTATAAAACTGGAAGAGGAAGCGCCTAAGAAAAATAAATACGCAGGCACCAAATCAGAGAAAAACCTGTGGGAAGCTTTTGCAGGAGAATCTCAGGCCCGCAATAAATATACCTACTTTGCAGCCGTAGCAAAAGCACAGGGATTTGAACAGATTGCGGCGTTATTCCTGCAGACTGCAGAAAATGAAAAAGAACATGCAAAATTATGGTTTGAAGCACTGAGCGAAATCGGTGACACTGCTGAAAATCTGCTCCATGCAGCGGAAGGCGAAAATTCTGAATGGACTGATATGTACGAACGTATGGCAAAAGATGCCGAAGAAGAAGGCTTCTATGAGCTGGCTGCCCAGTTCCGCGGTGTAGCTGCTGTTGAAAAAGCCCATGAAGAACGCTATCTGGCTCTACTACAGAATGTGAAAGACAGTAAAGTATTCCAGAAAGATGCTCCTCAGGTATGGGAATGTCGCAACTGCGGTCATCTGGCTGAAGGCACATCGGCTCCGGAAGTATGCCCGGTATGTAAATATGCCCAGAGTTTCTTTGAAATCCGCAAAGAAAACTATTAAGATATAATTACCACTTTGTTATTTCTCTTAAATAAAACCTTCTGTCTCTTCAGGAAACCCTTTTGAAACAGAAGGTTTTTTCATTTATTCCTATTCACACCGGACACTCTATGTAATCGACAATCTGCCAGATGCCATCCTGTTCTATCAGTTTTGTGACACAGGCATACGCCTGAGGAATCGCCAACAGGTTTTTTAAAGGCTTCTGCAATATCCAGCTTAAGATACACCTGTTCACTCCGGCATGTGCCACAATCATAATCGAAGAATCCGCTTTCTGGTTATCCGTCAGATCCTGAAATGCCTTTACACTCCGCTTCTGACACTCCGCAAAGCTCTCTCCATCTGGCGGGCAGAATATGTCCATTTGTTCCCCACGTAAATAATAGGCCTCCGGTTGTTCCTTTTTTACCTGCTCCATGGGAACCATCTCCCACTGGCCCATCTCAATCTCCCGCAGCGCAGAAACTGAAATGCACGGAATGGTTTTGTCGGCAATCATCCTCGCTGTCTGAACACAGCGCATTAATGGACTGTGATAAACTGCCTCGATATTCTTATCTAAAAAAAAATTTTTCTGCCACTCTGCCTGTATTTTCCCTGTTTCAGAAAGTGACAGATCGGTAGAGCCCAAATAGTATTTACGATAATCCGGCATCTGCACATGACCATGCCGCACCAGATAAATTGTTTTCACTGATTCATTCTGTTTCATGGCCATCCTCCTGTATCAGTTTTCTCTTTGCAGCATAAAGGCTTTTCACCGCATACCGGTTGATTTCACACAATACATCCATCGTTAACTGCAAAGTATCGCCTTTCTGCAATACCGAGCGCAGCAATGTATCAACTTTCTGTTCCAGATGCATAACATTCTCTGTCAGCAGCAGATGCAGATACAGCTGTTTTTTTACACTGCTGTATCTTGCCTGATAGTCCATCACCTGCGGTAGCTGGAACAACAGTTCATCCAGCACCGGCATACAGTAACAATCCTCCAGCTGCTGTATTCTGCCCGGAATTTTATCCATCCGTTTCACGATGGAACCACAGGCACAAGGCTCCGCCAGCAGCCGCGCTTTATCGCCGGTACGATACCGAATCAGCGGCATGGCACGGCGGGTCAGCGTGGTAAATACCATCTCGCCCCACTGGCCGTCGGGAACCGGCTGCAAGGTCTGCGGCTCAATAATCTCCACCAGCAAATCATTCTCCCGCATATGCAATCCCTGATGGCACTCACATTCAATGGAAAAGCCAAGCCCTGCCTCGGTGATACCGTAATGGTCATACACATCACAGTGCAGGGTTTCTTCAATAGCATGGCGCACCGTTTCCGGCAGATAATCACTGCTGACCAGTACCGCTTTTATCCGGTGCGGCAGCTGATAATGCCGCAGATAGCGGGCCAGCGACAGAATTTGCACCGGACTGCCCACCATAGTGGTCACCTGCTGCTGTTGCAGCAGCTCTGCCATTTCTGCAAAGGTTTTATCATATCCGCACGGAACCGGTATTGCCCCAATCTGTTCCAGCGCCTGCCCAATCAGATAACTCATGCCGCCTGGCCGATGACCCGGCATCAGAATCATACAGCGGTCACCAGGCTCGTTCAGTTCAGAAAGACCGCAGGCAAAAAAATCAACGGTCAGCTGCTGGTCTGCTTCAGAAAAATACAGTCGTTTCTGCAAGCCGCTGGTGCCTGATGTCTGCATCGTCACCACACGACTGATTTCGCTCTGAGACACACAGACCAGCTCCTGACAATGCTCTGCCAGCGTCTGCGCAGTCAGAAAAGGCAGCATCGTGATTTCATCCAGTGACTGCAGCTGTTCCGGATAATCATCATAATACCCGCTATGGCTTTTGCACCACTGCAGCAGCTGATTCACGGCACCCAGCTGTTTTGCCTCTATGACGCTGCGGCTCAGCTGTTCCAGTGCAATATGAAATTGTTTCGCCATGTAGCCGTCCAGTCTGGACATGATTATTTCCCCCTGTACAGTGTTTCTCCGCTGATACTGGATAAATTATAGGCGCAGAACGGTACAATTTTCATCTGCGGACTGAATTCGCAGAGATAGCAGGATTTCACTCGCTCTAAATCAAAATTCCATGCATCCTGAAACAGCATGCCGGAAACAGCCAGCGTATAGTTCTCCATCCGCTCCAGGAATACATCAAACAGCGAAGGCTGCGGCGTACTGCTGCAGCAAGTGTTTTCCTGACTTTCTGCACATGCTGTTCCATTGCAGCAACTGCTTTCCCGCACCGCAGATTCCGCTGTTCCGCAACAGCAGCTGCTTTCCTGAGCGGTTGTCAGAACGGGCGCCGCAGACCACCGTTTTGCCACAAACTCCCGCGACTGTTTGGATGACGTGCAGCAGCAGCCCGTGGTATCGCTTTTTATTGATTTGATGGTGCCGTCCGGCATCCGCATAAAATTACCGTGGAAAGAACAATAGGAGTTTTCCGCACCGCCGCCTAAGAAATCAGATGCCTTCATGATACCGCCTGTCTGTGTTTCCATATAATGCAGCATATCCGGAATCGTGATACGCTGTTCATTCTGCTCTAAATCACAGCGTCCAAAATAGCTGACCGGCTGAAAATGTACGCCGCGAACCACCGGCATATGTTCCAACGCAAAATTCAGAATATCTCCCACCTGATTATCATTGACACCAGGAGCAACGGTAGGCACCAGAGTTAACCCCACTTTTGCCTTGCGGCAATTCTCGATGGCTGCCTTTTTTTTCTCCAGCAAAGGCTTTCCGCGCAGCACCTCATAGGGATGTTCCGTCAAGCCGTCAAACTGCAGAAATACATTACGCAATCCTGCCTGTACCAGTTCCTGTAGATAATCATACTCTTCTGCAATGCGCAATCCATTGGTATTCAGCTGAAAATAAGTAAAACCCTTTTCCTTCCCTAATCGAATAATGTCGGCGAGGTCATTCCGCATAGTCGGTTCACCGCCGGACAGCTGAATATTGAACGGTCCGCCTGCTTTCATCAGTTCATCATACCATCTGCCAATCGCCTCCAGTGTCGGATCCACAGATGGACCGCCAGCCGAGGCAAAGCAAACCGGACAGTGCAGATTGCACCGCTGGGTCACTTCCAGCAGTACACAGCAAATCTGCTGCAGATGATCTTCACAGAAACCGCAGTCATACGGGCAGCCTTTCTCTACATGGGTATGGCAGTAATGTTCTGCCGGCTGCTGTTTCTGTCGCTCCCAGTTTCGATAGGTTTGTTCACTGCCGCGCCACAGCAGTACACGAAAATCGCCGTGTTCCGGGCAGGTTTTCTCCATATAGATTCCGTCAGTCTCTGCCACGCGCTGCGCAGCAATTCGCCGCAGACAAACCGGGCAGATACTTTCTGTTGTACTGATTATTTTTTTCATTCCTTTTTTGTCACCTCTTGTTCCATTTGACACAAGATTTCTGCTGCAATTTCATATCGCCGCTTGATTGCTGTAACAATCTCCGGATTATCCGCAAACTTCTTCATTTTTTCAACAAAGCGCTGATCCAGCGGGATATTCTGATTGCCGGATACCAGCTTATCTGCCAGATAAAGAACGGCTGCTTCATCCAGCTGAATGATTCGTTCTTCCGGCCAGTCCATATGAACCGCTACCAGATCAGCAATCCGATAAAAACCATATTGCCGCAAAAATTCCGCCCCCGCCTGTGCATGGCTAGGTTCCGTCCGGCAGATATCGTGCAGACGGGCAGCGCTTTCCAGCAGATGCAGCTCCAGTGCATTCCCGTTCTGCTGCAGCTGTTCACCAAGTTCCATCGCTTTTTGCGCCACAGCCTCGCAATGCTGCTGCACCGGTTCCGGTGTCCCCGCCAGCTGATACAGAATCTGACACACTTCCGTATCCGGCACATCCCGCAGCGGCCAGTACTGACACAACCTCTGATAGTCTTCCACATAATCGGCGTCCATGGTACATCCCTTATCTGGAACAAGCATATGCTCTCTGGATGTGCCTAGCACTTTTAGCGCACCTTTTAATCCGCCTGTGCCGTTATACTGCAATAACTGCGGCAACAGCCTTGCAGAAATCACTGGCGGATGCCATGGCTGCCCCTGATAGACAGGCAGCAGCACATCAGGTTTCTGTTTCTCCCATTGCTGCAACAACACACGCACAGTTTCCGGACGCACAGCCGGCACATCAGCAGGTAAAAACACAACTGCATCCATATCATGCATCTGCTGCAGACCCAGCTTAATGGAATCAAACATGGCTGTCGCTGCATAATCCGCATTGTGTACCAGCCTTACCTGCGGGTACTTGTGCACCACTCTGGCAATAGCATCTCTATTACGTCCGGTTACCACAGTCACCTGCTGAACACCACCTCGTAACAGGCTTTCTATGGTGCGGCAGATTAAAGGTTTTCCGCTTAAATCCAGCAGCGGTTTAAAAGCCCCCATCCGTGAAGACAGACCTGCAACCGAAATCAGCCCTGCCGCTTTTACGCCAGGCATCCGTTTTTCTCCAGCAGTTCCAGACATTTTTCAAAACTGGACTGTACAATTTCCGGGCAGCGGGTCATCTGATTGGCGCGGTTATCCTCTAAAATATCATCACAGTTGATGCCGCCGTACTGCCCGCCCCAGGTTTCTTCAAACCAGGCGGAAAACTCAGCCACCATTTTGCGGAATGCCGGATGCTCCAGTTCGTCTTCCTCCAGCCCTTTTCCGGAAAAATAACCCAGAAGACAGCTGCCGCCGGTTAAACAGCCGCACAGACGTCCACTGCCATACATCCCTTCATTGAGTCCAGCCATGGTGCGCACCACCGCGCTGTTTTCCTCACCATTCAGTTCCATCCCCAGCATCAGCAGAATCTGACTGCAGGCATATCCCTGCGAAGTCAGATCCAGCATACGCATGAATAAATCCTGTTCACTCATTGCTGTTCGCTCCTTTCCTCGCCCAGAGCAGAAAATATCCGGGCTTGTACCGGGACGGGCCGGTCTGCCCGTCGGCAAAACAGCCGCCCCACAAATCCTCCAGTGTTCGTCCGGCCCAGAGCTGTTCGATAACAAAGGGCTTCCAGGCCGCTGACACATCTTCTATCTTCTCAATCGTAAATCCACAATCCTGCAGCACCTGCTGCCACTGTTCCATCGTAACAGGCCGGCCATCGAAGAAACACGGCAATGGCTGTTCTTCGGTAAAATATACATCGGCCAGCAGCAGCCAGCCATCCTGCTTTAATACGCGATTGCATTCCAGCAGCATCGTTCTGGTGCCGCCGCAGATAAAAGCGGTACATTCGCTGATGACAGCATGAAAGCATTCCGCTGCATAAGGCATCTGCCGTAAGTCCCCCTGCTGCATCCATGCACTGGTCTTCTCCGGATTGCGGTCAATCCCGCAGACATCGTAACCGTTTTCCCTGAACCATTCCACTGTACTGCCGGAACCGCATCCGGCGTCCAGCACCGCGGCACCCGGCTGCAGCTCAGATTCTTTTACAAGACGTGCTGTAAAATCCAGGCCGCCGGGATGCAGACACCCGGCCATTATTTATCCTCCAGCGATTTCTCTACGCGGAGAATTTTTCCCATAGCCAGGTCTTCCGGCACATACACCATCTTGCAAATCGGGCACCGCGGTAATTCTACCGGGAAACTGTTTCCCATATAAGCCAGTGTTACTTCCATTTTTTCAAAAGGCACGCCACATTTCTCACAGATTAATTCCCCGTTCGGGTCAATCGACTCATAATACTGCGCCATTGACATCACACTCCTCAAAACTCATACGGTGACTGTAGGCCTGTATCACCTGATACACATTATCCTGTTTCCGGAATTCTACCCAGAAGGTCACATTACCGATGCGCAAACTGCTGAAATACACCTGTTTTGTCTTGTTGAAAATCATTTCCCGGGTGGCATCCGCATGTTCCAGCACTTGAATAATATCGGTTTCCAGAATCATACGGTCATGCATCTGCCACCGTACATCATCGGCAATTTCGTACTTGATTTTTGGCTCAGGCATCATGATTGTTTCCCCCCAGATTTCCGTTCGCATCTCATATTTTAATCGCTGCCGGTTCAGGCGGCGTTCACTCAAATCAGCCACTGGCCGCTCCTGCACGCCATATAACAGTTCCAGAATATGATGCGTGGTTTTCCCCTGTTTCATAAACTGGTCGCGGCAGTTGACACAGTATGTCAGATAATCCTTGTCACTCTGGCTGATACACTGTTTTACCGTTTCTGCGTCCACCTCTCTGTTTACCAGACTGGTCAATCCGCCATACCCGCAGCAATGAGTTTTCTCGCGGGAATACGGCAGTTCTTCGATGGTATAACCTGCCTGACGGGCCAGCTCCCGCACCGCATCCTGCAGCGTACGGTCAAACCGGGTGATGCAGGAATCATGCACTGCCAGCATACCACTCTGTGTCATCATTTGCGGCGGTACACCAATCTGCAGCAGAATTTCTGTGATGCCCACCACCGGAATTCCCGCCTGCTGGAACGTCATATAACAGCTCGGACACAACGTAATCATCTTCGGCTGTCCTAACTGATTCCAGGCTGTGCGGATTTTCTCCAGCTCCTGCTTTAATTGCGGCTGATTCCCGGCCCAGTCCGCAATAGCGCCGCAGCAGCCCAGAATCAGGCCAACTCCGCCATCCAGACGTTCGCTTAAATCCTGATACACCGCTTTCACCGTATCCGGCAGCGATGCCCCCATCTGGAAGCCCGGAAACAGCGCATACCGGCTTTCCTGTTTTCCTGGCTGATGCTGCACCATAAAATAATCATCGCCATTGCTGAACGCCATGTCCATCAGCGCAAAATCATGGGTGGACGGCGGCATCTTTCCTCTGGTTACCATGTCTTCCCGGGCTACTTTGCAAATTTCACCCATATCAAATCCATTGGGACAGAGTACTTTACACTGACCGCACAAACTGCAGGAATTAATCATGCCATTTGCCCCGTGGAACCCCATAACGATGGTAAAATTATTAAATACCTCGCGGGCGTACAGTTTCGGATATCGTTTATAGTTTCTTAAAAAGGCACAGGCATCCAGACATTCGGTGCAGCGGCACTGAATGCATCGGGCAGCTTCCTGTTTCGCCTCTGCCTCCGTATAATGTATCGTTTCCGGTACAATTTCTTTATTCGGCTCAATACGGTCCAGCCGGGTGAAAAGTTTTGACGCATAAGAGCCTTCCAGTTCACGTTTCAATGTCAGCGAAGCATTCTGCAGATAGCGCTCAATCGAGATAGCCGCTTTCTTGCCATCACTTGCATCACCGATAAAGCTGGTTTCATCCAGACTGGTATTTCCGGCAAACACTTTCTCTATATTGGTCAGCAATGTGGTACGGTCAATCTGAATGTCCAGTTTTAATTCATCCAGCACCGCCTGCGACAGATACACGGCATTGTACTGCCGGCATAACGCTTTCAGTTTTTCCGAATCCACATGGCTGTTACATTCTATTTTAATTCCCGTCTGCTCTAGTTTTTTGAAATCTTTTTCCAGTTCCTCTTTTGGCAGCACCTGTTCATCCAAAAGTAACAGCCGGCCGCCAGGCCCATTTGCTTTTTCAAACAGTGTTACCTGATATCCTCGGCTTCCAAGCTCCATAGCAGTGCATAATCCGGCCATACCGGCACCGACCACAGCAATTTTCTCTTCTTTCTTACGCAGAAATGCCAACCGGCTCCCTGTAGATTTCTTTTTCCCGTAAGTCATGCAGGCCTGCTCCAGAAGCTGAAGCTGAACAGCATCTCCTTTTTCTCCCCGCCGACATTTATTTCGGCACGGGGCTTCACAAACTGCCGATAAAATTCGTGGCAGCACCATATATTTTTCGAGGATTTCCCGACCTTTGTTAAAATTGCCCTGTTCCACCGCAGCACAGATCCCTTTGGCATCCACATGCAATGGACATTGCGCAGTACAGTACGGAGGCTGATCCTGTGTACAAAGCGCCTCCCACTCATGAAGTGATTCCTGAGTCAGTTCAAACATAAGCCTCCTCCTTCTACAATCATTTGTAAAAAGAGGGTGTCCCCCAAAAGGAAACACCCTCTATTATGATTCAGACAAACGCACACAAAGTATATATTCCAATGAATCGTCTGTCAATGGAAATCATCAGAAAGCTTACGCTTCTAATTCATCCAGAGCTGCTTTTACAACTTCCGGTCTTGCTGGAATGGTTGTAATGCGAGCACCTGTTGCATTGTAGATTGCATTCAGGATTGCCGGTGCAGGACCTACCAGTGGACCTTCCCCACAGCCAGCTGCGCCGTAAGGGCCTTCTGGACGCGGAGTTTCCACATAGTGCAGTTCAAAGTCATCCGGAACATCGTTTGGATATGGAATACCACAGCCAGCCAGGGTGTTGTGTTTTTTGTAGTCTTCGAAATCTTCGCTCAGTGCCAGACCCATTGCCTGGGTAACACCGCCGTAAATCTGACCATCTACAACCAGTTTGTTCATGATAACACCATAGTCACCAACAACTGTCATTTTTTCAATTTTCACTTTACCGGTAGCCAGTTCAACTTCTACTTCTGGAATAAATGCGCCGTACATGTAGTTGCTGAACGGAGCACCCTGACCTGTCTGCAGATCGCAGTCCGTGCAGCTGGAAGCTACCCATTTGCCGGAGTATTTCAGAGGAATGTTTTCTGCAACCATTTCATCGTAGGTACGATAGGTGCCGTCTGCTTTACGCATTGCATTCAGCAGCATTTCACTGCCCACACGGATTGCGTTGCCAACAACAACGTTGGAACGGCTGCCGCCGGCAGGGCCGGAGTTTGGAGTTACAGCCATATCGTTCATAACCAGTTTGAAATCTTCTGGTTTGAAGCCAGCTGCACGCAGAGTTTCATGCGCCATTGCCAGTGTACCCATATCAGCACCCTGACCATGATCTTCCCAGGAGTCATAAACGGTTACGCCGTCTTTTGTCAGCTCTACATAAGCTTCTGCAGAGTCAGCGCCGTCCAGACCGCAGCCGTATACCCCGATTGCCAGACCAACACCGTATTTATAGCCGTCTTTCTGTTTTGCAGCTGCGCGTTCTTTCGCAGCATCATACAGAGGTTTTGCTTTGTCCATAACTGCTTCCAGACAATAAACTTCTGGTTTGCAGCCGGTTGGTGTGGTAGATTCTCTTTCTTCACGGTAGATATTTTTATAACGCAGTTCCCATGGATCCATGCCCAGTTCAGCAGCCATCATGTCAACCGCTACTTCCGTAGCCAGTGCAGACTGCGGCCCGCCGTAACCGCGGAATGCGGAACCCCACTGATGGTTGGTGCATACAGTGAAGTTTTTGTTTCTGATATTGCGGATATCATAACCAGCACCTACAAACTGAGTCAGACGCATGGTTACCAGGTCACCGAATTCGGAGTATGGGCCATGATCCAGATAGTTTTCACCTTCCAGAGCCAGGAAGTTACCTTCTTTGTCAGCTGCCAGTTTTACATCGATAAATACAGGAGAACGTTTCCCTGTATAAATCAGCTGCTGATACATGTTGTAGTTCAGCGCAACCGGTTTGCCGGTTGCCAGAGCAGCTACACCCAGCAGACCTTCCATAGTAGGGCTGAATTTGTAACCAAATGTACCGCCGGCATGGTTCTGAACGATATGCATTTTATCCGGTTCAACACCTAAACCGGCACAAATCATCAGGTGATGTAAATGGATCCCGATAGATTTGGAATGAATTTTCAGCACGCCTTCTTCGTCAATGTACGCAAACCCAACGTCTGGTTCCAGCGGCAGATGAGGCTGACGGCTGGAGTAACCTTTCATGTTAACAACCACGTTGTCCGGGTTATCCATGATTGGAGCGGTTTCGTCCCCTTTGATACAGTTGGTTTCAAAGTAAACGTTTGGTGTGCCAGGGTGAATTTCGATAGCATCCGGAGCAGCTGCCGACATAGCGTCCATGTAAGCCGGCAGAACTTCCAGTTCGATTTTCACTTTTGCTGCTGCTGCTTTTGCATGTTCTTCCGTATCAGCGGCTACGATTGCATAGGCATCACCAATCTGGAAGATTTTTTTGTCAACCAGAATAGGACGTTCATTCCCGTCCCCTTTGTTGGTCGGGAAAGTAATCAGACCGGAAATACGGTTGTTCCCTTTTACATCTTTGTAAGTCAGAACTTTTTCAACACCTGGCATTGCTTCTGCTTCAGAAGTATCAATGCTGATGATGTTTGCATGCGGTACTTCAGCCTGAGCCAGAGCCAGATGTAAAGTATCTTCCGGCATCTGCAGAATCATATCGGCACCAAAGTCCCAGGTGCCGGTAACTTTTGCGACTGCAGACGGACGAACATATTTGCTGCCAACGATACTGTTGTTGTCAACCTGTTTGAACAGCAGATCTTCTTTTTTCATTTCGCCGCGCATTACTTTTGCTGCGTCCATAACAGCATCCACTAATGGTTTGTAACCGGTACATCTGCACAGGTTGCGATGTTTGTGGAACCAGTCGCGAACTTCTTCTCTGGTTGGAGATGGATTTTCATCCAGTAAACCTTTTGCAGACATGATAAAACCAGGGCTGCAGAAACCGCACTGTGCACAGCCGTGTGCCATCCATGCCACCTGCAGTGGATGCAGATCATCTGCAGTACCGATTCCTTCGATTGTTTCGATCACTGCATCATCAGCCACGCGGCTCATTTTGGTGATACAGGAACGAACCACTTTACCGTCCAGAACGATGCTGCAGGCACCGCACTGGCCCTGACGACAGCCCACTTTACAGCCGGTCAGCATCAGTCTTTTTCTCAATACGTCAGCCAGCATTTCATCTGCTTCGCAGAATACAGTACGGCTAACACCATTGATGGTCAATCTTTTTTTAATCATTTGCCTCTCCCCTTTGCAAATATTAAAATAAAATGTATTCTATAAAAAACGGAATCCGTTTATATAGCATGAAAAATGTTCTTTCGCAATTGTCCTTTTCATTTGCGCCCCAATTCGCTATAATGGGTACAGAACAATTCACAGTTTCTGAAAGGAGTGTTTCTTCATGGAAACCATTACATCACAGATACAGCATCTTCTTCAGCATCACACCGAAGGGCTTGCGCCGGAACAGGCTGCATCCCTGCGTGTCCAGTGCATGGAATGCATCAATCAGTTTTTCGACCAGCTGCCCGTTCAGCCGCAGCCAGTCAGTCACCTGTCGGCACAGGAAGTAACTGTGGAATTTATCGATAAAACCTCCGGCCTGTTATACCGTCGTCAGCTCCCGATTGATGTTGAGGAAAACGGAAACGGTATCAAACTGACCGCCGAGGACTTATACGGAAAACCGCTGCAGATGGTTTTCTATACAGCAGAAAGCATCCGCCGTATCAATGATTTAATGGGAAACGGACCGGATGAAGACCGGTGTCATACCCACAGTTAAACCATCGAAAAAAAGAAACATATTCTATATGCAGTATATCACAAGGGAATTTTTTATACAATGGACTTTCTTTTTTGGAACCCGGTTTGCGCCAAGCTCCTTGCATCTATATGCATCAAAACCAAACTGAACCAAATCAAACTAAACTAAAATTTTTTATTTTTCATAAATGGAAACGAGGTGTTTTATGGATGAAATCTCTATTTGAAGCATTACAGCAAACTATTCAGCGTCAGCAGAGCTGTATGCTGGTCACCGTCATTGCAGGGTCAGGTTCTACCCCGAGAGGTGCAGGAGCAAAAATGGCCGTCTTTCCAGATGGAACCACCACCGGCACCATCGGCGGCGGCGCACTGGAGTATAAATCCCAGCAGATGGCCATGGAAGCATTGCAAACGCAGAAAACCTATACGATGGAATTCAAGCTGCATCCAAATCAGGTGGCCGATCTTGGCATGGTCTGCGGCGGAGATGTGGAAGTATATTTTCAGTATCTGGACTGTGCAGCATCTGAAACTGGTATATTACTGCAGGAAATTCTGCAGGCACTGAATAAAAATGCTGACAGCTGGCTTATCACAAAAATTGCCGGCGACGGGCACTGGGCCGCGCAGACGCAGCTGGCAGACCGCAGGCTGCTTTCTCAGATGGGCTTCCCTGCTCCGCTGACAAATAAAACAGCTATCGTCGATTATGAAGGCGGCAAATATTATGCCGAGCCGTTGCAGACGGCAGGCCGTGTTTATATTTTCGGCGGCGGCCATATCAGCAAAAGCCTGGTGCCGGTATTACATCCGCTGGGCTTCCGCTGTGTTGTGGTGGACGATAAACCGGAATTTTCCGATACCGCCCGTTTTCCGCTGGCCGAGGAAACCATCCAGGTACCGTTTACCGACTTTTCCGATGCAGTACAGATTCAGGCCTCCGATTATGTCATTATTATGACACGGGGTCACGCCAACGACTACGACGTACTGGTACAGGCATTACGGACAGATGCCTGCTATATCGGTATGATTGGCAGCCGCAGCAAACTGAAAACCACACGGGAAAAGCTGTACGCCGACGGATTTACCGATGACGATTTTAATCGGGTACATGCCCCGATTGGCCTTGCCATCAAAGCAGTCACACCGGAAGAAATTGCAATCAGCATTGCCGGAGAACTGATTCTGGTTCGGGCAGAACTTTCCTGACGGACAACAGGAAGACAGCCCAGCCAGAACAATCACCATTTTTATTCATATTGCCGGGAGAGGATTTCTATGAAATTAATCAAAACCACCGAAGCGGTCGGCCATGTACTCTGTCATGACCTGACCCAGATTATCAAAGGCGTTACCAAAGACGCCGCCTTCCGTAAAGGACATATTGTAACCGAAGAAGATATCCCTGTGCTCCTTTCCATGGGAAAAGAAAATCTCTATATCTGGGAGAAAACAGAAGGGATGCTGCACGAAAACGAAGCAGCTGAAATTTTATACAGCATCTGCAAAAATGACCACATGACACCGAGTGAAGTCAAAGAAGGGAAAATCGAACTGATTGCTGCCGAAGACGGCCTGCTGAAAATCGATACCGAGCGGCTGAAAGCCATCAATAGTCTGGGCGAAATGATCATTGCCACCCGTCACAGCAATTTCCCTGTGCGCAAAGGCGATAAAGTTGCCGGTACCCGTATTATCCCGCTGATTATCGCCAAAGAAAAAATGGACAAAGCTGTAGAACTGGCAGGCGACACTCCTTTGATGGACATTCTGCCTTACAAACATAAAAAAGCCGGCGTTGTCACCACCGGCAGCGAAGTATTCCACGGCCGCATCAAAGACACCTTCGGCCCTGTTATTTTTGAAAAATTAAAAGAATACAATGTGGATATTCTGGGCCAGACCATCTGCGATGACAATCCGGAACGCATCAGCAAAGCCATCAACGATTTCATCGAAGCCGGCGCGGATTTAATCTGCTGTACCGGAGGCATGAGCGTAGACCCTGACGATACCACACCGAGCGCTATCAAAGCATCCGGCGCCGAAATTATCTCCTACGGTGCACCGGTACTGCCAGGCGCCATGTTCCTGCTGGCCTACCACCAGAACGGGCACGTGCCGATTCTGGGCCTGCCAGGCTGCGTGATGTACGCCAAACGCACCATTTTTGATTTAGTGCTGCCTCGTATCATGGCCGATGAAACCCTGACCCAGGACGACCTGGCCGCGTTGGGACACGGCGGTTTATGCCTGTCCTGCCCGGTATGCACCTTCCCGAACTGCGGATTCGGAAAATAAGCCAGCTGTTACAGAAAGTGATGCTACATTTAAAAGTTAAATAATACTTCTAAAGATAACTGCACCCATCTCCGGAAACACCTGCACTGAATTTCCGGAAATGGGTGCTCTGGTTTATAAGCTCCTGCAGATACGGTTTGTATGGCTCCAGTTTGAAAGGTTAGTCTATTTTTTTAGCAGGTCAATTTTGGCCCGACTCAATGATATCCCGGCGGTGACATATTAATCTCAGCAAAGAAAAAATCGCCCTCGCTAGTCAGATTATCCTCCGACTTTACGAAGGCGATTTTCCTTTATACTTACATTTCTATTCTATGTTTAACTCAGTTTAGAACCCCATTTTAATGTAAGTACAATTATTTATGAATTTCTCCATTATTAAAATTTTAATCTTTTAATGACTGTTTTGGAACTTCCGGCTGATAAAACGGACCATCACAAGCTAAATTAGCCGAAAGCTGGCCAACTAATAAAGTAACTGCTGCAAAAACATGTCCATAACGTGAAATTAATTTTTTTAACATAGTTGCTCCTTTCTTCTCTGAATACTGCCAGCACCTAAAGAACATGCTGCACTTAATGTTCCCAATGACATGGCTACTGACATTTTTACGGATATTTTCAATACTACTAAAGACAAAACAATGATTACTATTGTAATAATATAGCTTCGTCTCCTGAATCGTTTCTTTTCCCGCGGTGAAAATGGGCGATTTTTATGATCAACTGGTGCAGCCCAGATAATCAACACACTAGAAATGATAAAATTCGATACTAAAACTGGATATATAAATGTGTGTGTTGTCAGCAGACACATAATTACTGCTAGAACATATACACTTATGGTCAGCAATAAACATCTCACATGGTTACTCGCATGATAACCACCAGCCACATATCTAATTGGTAAAAAACCAACATAATAAGCTATCGTTAACGCCACAACATCAAAGCAATTTGCAAGCAACAAAATTATTCCATATGTTATAC
>JAFYPD010000061.1 GCA_017547685.1 Peptococcaceae bacterium | reverse complement strand
GCCTTCGGGTTATGAGCCCGACGAGCTACCAACTGCTCCATCCCGCGATAGAAAAAAGTGGAGGGAGAAGGATTCGAACCTTCGAAGGCGGAGCCAACGGATTTACAGTCCGTCCCCTTTGGCCACTCGGGAACCCCTCCAGAAGTATTGCCAACAAATGATATTATATATGCGTCGCATCTAAATGTCAACAACTTTTTCAAAAAAATTTAATATTTTTTTCATCTTCTATTTTGCTGTGTCTTCCCGCTTCTCCAGATACTGCTCCAGCTTGCGTTTCACGCGCTGCAGCGCATTATCCACCGACTTCACGTGGCGGTCCAGCTGTTCGGCAATCTCCTGATAAGACTTGCCATCCAGATACAGGTTTACCACTTTCTGCTCCAGCGGGCTCAGAATTTTATGCATCGTGCTTTCAATGTCCATCAGGTTTTCCTGATTGATAAACAAGTCTTCTGGGTTGCCGTCCTTTTCGGTGGTTACCACTTCGCCCAGAGTGCGTTCCGAGTCCTCGTCAAACACCGGCTTGTTCAGCGAAACATAAGAATTCAGCGGGATGTGTTTCTGCCGGGTGGCCGTTTTGATAGCCGTGATAATCTGCCGGGTCACACAGATTTCGGCAAAGGCACGAAACGAAGCCTGCCGGTCATACCGGTAATCGCGGATTGCCTTGTACAGCCCAATCATCCCTTCCTGAATGATATCCTCCCGGTCGGCGCCAATCAGAAAATAGGTTCTCGCCTTTGCCCGAACAAAATTTTTATATTTATTGATGAGATATTCCAGTGCGCCTACATTGCCATGTTTGGCCAGCTCTACAATCTCTTCATCGGTTAGATGTTCCAGCTCGATAACATCCAGCTGCTGTGCGGTCTGTTCCATCCTTCCGCCCCTTTCCACTTTTTACCACAATTATATGGCAGCGATTCACCGGTGTCAATGAACCTCAGATATTTCTGGACAGTTTTTCCAGTTTTTTTCTTACTTCCGGATCAATTCGATCCTCCAGCCGATTGGATACATATAGCTGCGGTGTATAGTGTGGTTTATGTTCTTTCTCGGTCAGTTCCAGTTCGCGTTTCAGTTCCATGGCAGAGATGCGAAACGCACCTTTTCCCCAGATGGTTTCCTGCTGCAGGCGGTCAGATGTGGCCACAAACACTTTCTGATGTTTCGGGATTTGCGCTGTCAGACGCTCAATAGCCATATCCGCTGTCACATTTTCTTTGGTGTAGATAACCTCAATGCCCTGAATGATTTCCCGGGAGCCATTGTTCTGCTTCACCTGGTAGGCATCAAATACTAAAATCACTTTTCGTTTGCTCAGCGCCGCGTAAACCGATAACTGTTCTATCAGCCGCGCTCTGGCATGTTCCAGGTTTTCTTCCTTTAACTCCTGCAGTTCAGGCCAGGCACCAATGATATTATACCCATCTACAATTAAATATTCCTTCATGCCTTACTCCGCATGCCGCTGCCGGTAAGCCTCGTACAGCAGCACACCGGCTGCCACCGAAGCATTCAGCGAATTGATTTTGCCCTGCATTGGAATGGATACAATATAGTCACAGCTTTCGCTTACCAGTTTTCCCAGGCCTTTGCCCTCACTGCCGATAACAATAGCCAGCGGGCCGGTCAAGTCCTGTTTGTGCATATAGCTGCCGTGCATATGGGCACCTGCCACCCATACGCCCTGCTTTTTCAGTTCTTCGATGACCTGCACAATATTGCTCACCCGTGCCACCGGCACATGTTCAATAGCACCGGCCGAGGCCTTTGCCACACCGTCGGTCAGCGGAACAGCACGGCGTTTCGGGATAATCACACCGTGGGCCCCAACGGCATCCACGCTGCGCAGAATGGCACCCAGGTTGTGCGGGTCTTCCAGTTCATCCAGAATCACAATAAACGGATCTTCACCTTTTTTGCGGGCAGAGTCCAGAATATCCTGCCAGTCCACATAATCGGCAGAAGCCACCGATGCCGCCACGCCCTGATGGTTCTGATGCGGAAACATGCTGTCCAGTTTGCTGCGATCCACCATCTGCACCATAACCTTTTTTTCTTTGGCCAGCGCTAGAATTTCGCGGATGGAGCCTTTCTGCTCCCCTTTTACCACCCAGATTTTATTGATGGTTCTGTTGGTTTTTAATGCTTCCATAACCGGATTGCGTCCAAAAATATCTCCCATACTGTACTCCTTTATCCATAAACGGTTTTTCGCTTTTTTATTCTTCTTTCAGCCGGTATTTCTCCCGCATTTCTGCAGCACGGCCGCAGGTCATTTTTCCCTCTTTGCAGGCCCCGTACACGCAGGACGGCACCGCATTATGATATAAAATATCAGACAGCTTCCGCAGTTCTTCCAGCTTGGCCACCGCGATACGGTTAATCTCCCACTGGGCATTGCTGCAGATTCTCTCCTGAAGCATACCACAATCCATACGGGCATTGGTACTGGTAATGATTTTCACCTGCTGACAGTTCAGCAGAAAATATCGCCACAACCCGCCGTCATACTGCCCGGCAATATATCGCTGAAACTGCTGCATATCCTGTACCAGCCGGCGATACGCTTCTTCAAATCCGCCTGCTGTCACCGTTGGCGGAATCACCGGCGGGCGGTCTGCCTCTGTCAGAATATTCTCCCACGGTTCCCGGAAGGTGCTCGGCAGGCGGTGGCGCACCTGCTGATGCCAGGTTACCAGGCTGAACATCATGCCAAAGGTGGTGCGGCACTGTTCGGCCACACTGGTGTGCCCGTAGCTCATCACCCGCTTTGTCACGCCTTTTGCTTTTTCAGCCGCTTCTTCGCCCCACTGCCGCAATACTTCCGACGGAGGTTCCGCCCTGGTACTGGTCAGCGAGCCCAGCCCAGCCTTTAACTCCGGCTGCGCAAAGGTACGCAGTAACACAACCGGCTTTTCCGGTGTGATGCAATTTAACTCACGCTGATAAAACTGATTCAGCGATGCTGTTTTCTCATAGGTGTATGCCCGGCTGTCCAGCCACCTGGCTAATGCTTCCGGCAATACTGCCATCAGGGCGGCGTGCACATCGGCAAACATCTGTACATCCTGCGGGCATTTCATCATGCGGAACCAGTCCAGCAGTTTATCGCCGGTGGTGGCAACGCTCAGATTGGTTTTCACCGCCAGCGGCAGAATATAGCGGGCATCCTCCACCGGAATCCCGTACAGGTAATGCTCCCGTTTTGGGCGGCCTTTGAACGCTTCTTTCAGCTGCGACATTTCTTCATATAAGGCAAAGGCTCTGCCAATCAGTTCCTGCGCTTTTTTTGTATCTTCCTCATTTAACTGCGGCAGCGTATAGCCGTCGGCTGTCATAGTCACATAGCGCTGACTCTGCTGCACGTAGGAATCCTTCCGCTCACAGATCATGGTGCTCTGCCAGCGGTTGATGCCTTCCAGCACAAAGGAGACATTGCAGGTTTTCAGCAGTTCTTTTACGGTATCGCTGTCCATATCAGGATTTGTTTCCAAAAACGCTGCCACCTGCAGCAGATCGTTGCCTTCATAATTAGTGATCTGCATGGGCTACAACCTCCTCAATCTGATTCAGCAGCCAGTGTAATCGTTCTTCATCGTGTTTCAGGTACAGATACCCCACCAGCGCTTCCAGCCCGGTGCTTTTGCGGTAGGTCTGCACATCGGCGTTTTTGGGTACAATCCCTTTGGCATTGCGGCCCCGTCGGGCAACGCTCCGCTCAGTTTCTGTCAGTTCCGGCTCCACCTTCAGCAGCAGTGCTGCCTGGGTGTTGTTGTTCACCCGTTTCACAGCCAGATAGTGCAGATTATGGGCTTTCACGCTCTGCTGCAGCACCTGCTGACGCACATACAGCTCGTAAACCGCATCTCCGATATATGCTAATGTTAAACCCGGCAATTCCGCCGGATTCCCTTCGTATGTAAAATCCAACATCAGGAATCGCCTCTCAACTCTGTTTCATCGTTTTTTCATTCAGTTTTATATGCAATGCTTTATTCAATTGCTAACAAAATATTATAACACATTTACAACGTTTATAATAGTGTTTTTCCCGCAATCCGCCGAAAACATAGAAAAGGGGGAGGCCAAACTGGCCGCCCCGCATGATTGTTTCTTTTAATTGTTTATTTCTTTTTAGTTTTTGCTGAAATGTTCTTTTGTCATTTTTACCACGATACCGCTCAGACCAACCAGACCAATCAAGTTCGGGATAGCCATCAAGCCGTTCAGGGTATCGGCGATATCCCAAACCAGTGTCAGGCTGCCTACTGCACCAAACACAGTCATAACTACGAATAATAAACGATAGCCCAATTTAATACTGCCTACAATAGAAGTGCCTTTGAACAGATATTCAATGGCTTTTTCCCCGTAGTAGGACCAGCCCAGAATGGTAGAGAATGCAAACAGAATGGTTGCAATGGTAATCCCCCATTCACCCAGCGCGCCAACAGAATTGCCGAATGCCGCAATTGTTAACGAAGTACCCTGCAGGTCGGAACTCCACATACCGGAAGATACAACAACCAGCCCGGTGATGGTACAAACAACAAAGGTATCAAAAAATACTTCAAACGCACCCCAGAATGCTTGTTTTACAGGGCTGTCGGTGTTGGAAGCAGCGTGAGCGATTGGCGCACTACCTAAACCGGCTTCGTTGGAGAATACGCCGCGCGCAAACCCGTAGCGAATTGCCAGCATTACAGTATAACCAAACGCACCGCCAACAGCAGCTGTCGGATCAAATGCACACCAGAAAATCAGTTTGAATGCCTCCGGCAAATATGTGATGTTCATGACCAGTGTAACAATCCCTAATACTACATAAAAAGCACCCATAAACGGAACCAGTTTTTCAGTTACCTGTGCAATACGTTTGATACCGCCCAGAATAACAATCCCTGTACCAGCAGCTATAACCAGACCGGTAATCAACGGATCAACACCGGCGACCTGATTTACAGCATTTGCAATGGAGTTTGACTGTGTCATATTCCCGATCCCGAAGGAGGCAACCGCAGCAAATACCGCAAAAATAACTGCCAGCCATTTCCATCCTAACCCTTTTTCAATGTAATACATTGGACCGCCGACCCATTCATTCCGTTCATTTTTCTCACGGAATTTCACGGCCAGCAAAACTTCCGAATATTTTGTCATCATACCAAAGAATGCGCTCACCCACATCCAGAATACAGCACCAGGCCCCCCGATGGTAATCGCGGTTGCTACCCCGGTGATATTCCCGGTACCTACTGTGGATGCCAGCGCTGTCGCCACTGCCTGGAACGGTGTTACACCGGATTCGCCTTTTTTATGGGCATCCGGGCCAAACAGACTGCCCGCAGTATGTTTCATGACTGTACCGAATTTACGAATCTGAATCAGGAACCCGGACCGAACGGTCAGCAGAATCCCTGTACCGATTAACAGAATCAGCATTGGCGGCCCCCACACGATTCCATTGACTGTACTGTTGATGCTTTGAATTGTCTCTAACATTAAACCTTCCCCCTTTTTATTCTGTCCTTGCTGTGAAGATGTTTGTCTTTTTCTTGTGGATTATCATACTACGGGATTTGGAAAAAAGCAACCCCTTTTTCAATAAGTTAATCTAATGTTATGATGCTGTTATTTCCATATATATTGTATACGAAGCAATTCAGATTACCATACCGCCGTTCACACCGATAATCTGCCCCGTGATAAAGCCGGCCTCCGCCGTGGATAAAAAATAAATCATGCGGGCAACATCCTCCGGTGTCCCCAGTTTTTCCAGCGGCGTTTCCTCCCGCAGCCCATCCAGTGTTTCTGCATCAAACATGCGTGTATTCATTTCCGTTACAATCACACCCGGTGCCACACAGTTCACCCGGATGCCCGACGGCCCGACCTCTTTGGCCAGCGCCTTTGTCATGGCCTGCAGAGCACCCTTTGCCGCGGAGTAATGCACCTCGCAGGAACCGCCGGTCTGCCCCCACATGGACGACACATTCACAATACATCCCTGTTTCTGATGAATCATCGCAGGTAACACGGCCCTTGCACAGTAAAATGCGCCATCCACATGAACGGCAAACATATCGCGCCAGTCTGCATCAGTCAAATCGGTAAACAGCTTCTGCTGAGCAACGCCTGCGTTGTTTACCAGAATATCCACCGGCCCCCAGGTCTGTTCAATCCGCTGTATCATCTGCTGCACCTGTACACTGTCACGCAGATCGGCCTGCTGTGTCATCACCGTACAGCCCTGCCCGGACAACGCCTGCGCCGCAGCCTCTGCCCGTTCTTTTCCGCTGTAATAATGCAGCACCACCGGATGCCCGGCCAGCGCAAATGTTTCTGCCGTTGCTCTGCCGATACCTCCCGATGCGCCTGTCACCAGTACAATTCCTTTTTTATGGGTTGTCATGCTGTATTCCCCCGCTTTCTCCTGCATTTCTGATAAAAATTATATCATATTCTGCCCGGTTCTTCCTCTGCATTCTACGAAAAATGCATCGTTATTTTTTTATAAATTCAGTTGTAAAACAATGGCGGAAAGGCTTGAAATTCGCTGCACTAAACAGGTATAATATAAAGGTTACATATCATGCTATATCTTGACAAAGGAGCTGATGCAATGATCAAACATTTATTGTCCTGTTTAGGACAGTATCGAAAATATGCGCTGCTGGCGCCATCCATTATTCTCATTGAAGTATTCATGGAAATTCTGATGCCGCTGGTGATGGCAAAAATTATTGATATCGGCATCAAAAACGGTGACGTGGGCTATGTCACCCGGATGGGTATTCTGATGATTGGCATGGCGCTGCTGTCTCTGACAGCCGGTGTGCTGGCCGGGCGGTTTGCGGCCATCGCCGGTGCCGGGTTTGCAAAGGGAATCCGCCGGAAGCTGTTCTATAAAGTGCAGGAATTTTCCTTCCGCAATATTGACCGCTTCACCACCGCATCGTTAATCACCCGCCTGACTACCGACGTAAACAATACCCAGATGGCATTTATGATGCTGATTCGCACCGCGGTGCGCTCTCCAATGATGCTGCTCTGCGCCACATTCATGGCTTTCTACATCAACGCGGAACTGGCAAAAATCTTTCTGCTGGCCATCCCGGTACTGGCTATTGCGCTATACCTCATCGCAACCAGAGCATATCCGCGGTTTCAGGAAATGCTTACCAAATACGATAAACTGAATGCCCGGGTACAGGAAAACCTCACCGCCATTCATCTGGTAAAAGCCTTTGTGCGGGAGGATTATGAAAAAGAAACCTTCTATGAAGCATCGGATCAGCTGCGGAAAGCCCAGCTGCGCGCCGAAAAAATCCTGCTGTGGAACGGTCCGATTATGCAGCTGGTGATGTACAGCTGTATCATTGCGGTGTGCTGGTTCGGCGGCAACTTTATTATCGCCGGTGACATGGAAACCGGGGAGCTGCTCAGCTTTATCAGCTACATCTCGCAGATTCTGATGTCGCTGATGATGATTTCCATGATTTTTATCATGTTCATTATGTCCCGCGCCTCTATTCAGCGTATCTGCGAAGTGTTCGACGAGCCGCTGGATTTAACCGATGATCAGGTCAGCGGCAATCCACAGCCGGAAGACGGTTCCATCGAGTTCCGCAATGTGTCGTTCCAGTACAACGACAGCCAGACCGACCAGCCTGTGCTGCATGATATCAACTTAACCATCGAATCGGGACAGACCATCGGGATTCTTGGCGGTACCGGATCCTCCAAAACCACACTGGTGCAGCTGATTCCACGCCTTTACGATACCACCGAAGGGGAAGTGCTGGTTGGCGGCCGCAATGTAAAAGAATACAGACTGGATACCCTGCATAATGCAGTTGCCATGGTGCTGCAGAAGAACGTTCTGTTCTCCGGCAGCATCCGGGATAATCTGCGCTGGGGCAACCCCAACGCAACCGACGAGGAAATCATTGCAGCATGTCAGGCCGCACAGGCCCACGACTTTATTACATCTTTCCCGCAGGGCTACGATACCGATTTAAGCCAGGGCGGCGTGAATCTGTCCGGCGGTCAGAAACAGCGGCTGTGTATTGCCCGGGCGCTGCTGAAAAAGCCGAACATCATCATTCTGGACGACAGCACCAGCGCCGTGGACACTGCCACCGACAGCCGCATCCGTCAGGCATTCCGCCAGAATCTGAAGGATACCACCACCATCATCATCGCACAGCGTGTCACCTCGGTGCAGGATGCCGACCGCATTGTTGTGATGGACAACGGCACCATTGATGCGGTTGGCACCCATGCAGAACTGCTGGCGGCCAATGCCATCTATCAGGAAGTTTACCAGTCACAGCAGAAAGGAGCTGAGTAATATGCCGCCACATTCGCCAAAAGGTCACGGAAAACCGCAGAATATCAAACAGACGGTGCTGCGTATTCTCAGCTATATCAAAGGCTATCGCCTCCTGATGCTGTTTGCCATTTTCTGTATTATTTTCAGTGCAGGCGCTTCCATCGCCGGTACTTACTTTTTAAAACCGTTAATCAACAATTATATTCTGCCGTTCATCGGACAGGATCATCCTGACCTCTCCGAGTTCATCACGGCCTTGTCCATCATGGGGCTGATCTATCTGCTGGGGGCAGTGGCCGCTTTTGCATCCAGCCGTATTATGCTGACCATCTCCACCGGGGCGCTGTTCAAAATCCGGACAGAACTGTTCAATAAAATGCAGTCCCTGCCAGTAGGCTTTTTCGACAGTCACACCCACGGGGAGCTGATGAGCCGGTTCACCAGCGATACCGATACCCTGCGCGATTTACTGAGCCAGAGCCTGACCCAGTTTATCTCGTCATTCATCACCGTCACAGGTGTATTCACCATGATGATTATTCTGAGTCCGCTGTTAACCATGCTGGTAATGGTAATGGTTGCAGTGATGATTTTCGCCGTGGGTACCATCGGCGGCAAAAGCGGCATGTATTTCCGCGGTCAGCAGAAAGCCATCGGCGCCATGAACGGCTACATTGAAGAAATGATGGAAGGGCAGAAAGTGGTAAAAGTGTTCTGCTACGAAGACCGCGCCAAAGACAGATTTGACGAGCTGAACGGCAATCTGTGCCAGGCATCCACCAATGCTCATACCTTTGCCAATATTTTAATGCCGACTATGGGGAATCTGTCGTACATCAATTATGCGCTCACTGCTATGTTCGGCAGTATCATGGCCATTTCCGGCCGTCTGGACCTGGGTACCGTTGCTGCGTTCCTGCAGTACACCCGCTCCTTCTCTCATCCGATTACCCAGATTTCCCAGCAGTTTAATGCGCTGCTGAATGCGCTGGCCGGTGCAGAGCGCATCTTTACGCTGATGGATGAGTTGCCGGAGGCCGACCCTGGCAATGTCACGCTGAACCGCGAAACAAATATGTGGCAGATTCCGCAGGCCGACGGCAGCAGTAAACTGGTTCCGCTGCAGGGCAGAATCTGTTTTGACCACGTATTTTTCCATTACAAGCCCGATAAGCCGGTTCTGCGCGATGTCAGCCTGACCGCCCATCCGGGCCAGAAAATCGCGCTGGTAGGCTCCACCGGTGCCGGGAAAACCAGTATCACCAATTTAATCAATCGATTCTTCGATATCGCCGGGGGTACCATCACTTACGACGGCATTGATATCAGCCGGATTCGCAAAGCCGATTTGCGCGGCACCTTATCCATGGTACTGCAGGATACCCATCTGTTTACCGGAACGGTTATGGAAAATATCCGCTATGGCCGTTTAGCTGCCACCGATGAAGAAGTGATGGCAGCAGCCCGACTGGCCAACGCCCATTCCTTTATCCAGCATCTGCCCGACGGTTACCAGACCGTGCTGACCTCTGACGGTACCAACCTGAGCCAGGGGCAGCGCCAGCTGCTGGCCATCGCCCGTGCTGCTGTTGCAAACCCGACCGTACTGATTCTGGACGAAGCGACCAGTTCTATCGATACCCGTACCGAATCGCTCATCGAAAAAGGCATGGATCAGCTCATGCAGGGCCGCACCGTATTTATCATCGCCCACCGGCTATCCACCGTGCGCAATGCAGACCAGATTCTTGTATTAGAACACGGAGAAATCATCGAGCAGGGCAATCACGAAACCCTGCTGGCGCAGAAAGGCAAATACTATCAGCTGTATAACGGCATGTTTGAGTTAGACTGATGCACAGCAAAAAAACAGGCACCCGTACAGAATAAAATCTGCAAAGGTGCCTGTTTTTGTTTGTTATCCAAAAAAAAATCCCGCGATAAGCGCCAGAACCATAAAAAATATATTTGACAGAATATATACGGCAAACACTGCAATGATGATTGTCACTGTGTCGAATTCCCGTTTCCACCACATTATCAGTAACATCAGCGCCGGTACTGTTCCTGTCAGGAAACCCATAAGGGCTGTTCCCGCCACACCACCGATCAAAGCTGTGCCGGTCAATATGATATTAACCGCTGTCAAAACTGCAAAACCAAGATAAATACCGGGAAGAATAAAGCCCAGCTTGTCCCGGGAAGATTTTATAAGAAAATACTGTACCACAAGTGCTGCACCCAATACAACAATATTTTGTGATATCGAAATTAGTTCCTGCATCAAAATACCCCCCTATATCTGTTCCCCTTACTATAACAGATTCTCCAATCCCCCGCAACAAAAAACTGCACCGCGGAAATCCGTGATGCAGTTGATTGTTCGCATATTTGATTAGAACAGGCCGGAGATTCTGCCGTCGTTGTCCACGTCGATTTTTTCTGCAGACGGAACTTTTGGCAGACCTGGCATGGTCATGATATCGCCGGTGTAAACAACGATGAAACCAGCACCAGCAGATACTTTCACGTTGCTGATGGTGATGCGGAAGCCTTCCGGTGCACCCAGCAGAGCCTGATTGTCGGAGAAGGAGTACTGGGTTTTTGCCATACATACCGGCAGTTTGTCGTAGCCCAGATCTTCCAGCTGTTTGATTGCTTTTTTCGCAGCAGGAGTGTAATCTACGCCTTCGCCGTGATAAATTTTAGTCACAACAGCGTTGATTTTATCCATGATGCTTTCGTTTACATCGTAGGTGAACTGCAGTTTGCCAGCACCGGCATTGGTTAAGCGGATTACTTCTTCTGCCAGTTCTTTGCCGCCTTCACTGCCTTTGCCCCATACTTCAGACAGAGCCACGTTAACGCCCAGCTCTTTACATTTATCGTAAATCAGCTGCAGTTCTGCCTCGGTATCGGTCGGGAAACGATTGATGGCAACCACAGCCGGCAGACCAAAGCTCTGTGTAATGTTTTCAATGTGGCGCAGCAGGTTTGGGATGCCTTTTTCCAGCGCTTCCAGGTTTTCGCTGTTCAGCTCTGCCTTTGGAACACCGCCGTTGTATTTCAGTGCACGTACCGTGGCAACAATAACCACTACATCCGGCTGAATGCCCATTTTGCGGCATTTGATATCCAGGAATTTTTCAGCACCCAGGTCAGCACCGAACCCGGCTTCGGTTACCACATAGTCACCCAGTTTCAGTGCCATGCTGGTAGCCATGATACTGTTGCAGCCGTGTGCAATGTTTGCGAACGGACCGCCGTGGATGAACGCCGGTGTTTTCTCCAGGGTCTGTACCAGGTTTGGTTTCAGCGCATCTTTCAGCAGCGCTGCCATTGCGCCCTGTGCATTCAGCTGACCTGCTGTGATTGGCTCATCCTTGAAGCTGTAACCAATTACGATGCTGGCCAGTTTCTGTTTTAAATCGTCAATATCGCTGGACAGGCACAGAATTGCCATAATTTCAGATGCTACGGTAATGTCGAAGCCGTCTTCGCGAGGCATCCCGTTTGCTTTGCCGTGCAGACCGCTTACGATGTAGCGCAGCTGACGGTCGTTCATGTCCACACAGCGTTTCCAGGTGATTCTGCGAGGGTCGATGCCTAATACATTGCCCTGCTGAATGTGGTTGTCAATCATAGCGGCCAGCAGATTGTTTGCCGCGCCGATGGCGTGCATGTCACCTGTGAAGTGCAGGTTGATATCTTCCATTGGCACCACCTGTGCATAGCCGCCGCCGGCTGCGCCGCCTTTTACACCGAATACAGGCCCCAGCGATGGTTCACGCAGTGCGATAACAGTTTTTTTGCCCATAGCGGATAATGCATCACCCAGCCCAACGGTGGTGGTGGTTTTGCCTTCCCCGGCAGGGGTAGGGTTGATCGCGGTTACCAGAATCAGCTTGCCGTTTGGCTTGTCCTGGTATTCTTTTAACATACGATAGTCAATTTTTGCTTTGTACTTCCCGTAATTTTCTACATATTCATCCTGGATTTCCAGTTTGTCAGCGATTTCATTAATCACTGTCATCTGTGTTTCCTGTGCAATTTCAATATCACTTTTAAAACCCATTATTTCCAGCTCCCTGTTTCAATATCGAGTATACTAATTTGCATATAGCGTTATATACCTGTTAGTATTGTATCATATGAAACTGGTATTTGTCTTTTAAAATAATGAATTTTGTTCATTTATTTGCTTTATAAGTCTAGCCGGATAACATATCCCGCACTTTTTTCAATGCGCTGCGCTCCAGCCTGGACACCTGCACCTGTGAAATGCCGATTCGCTTTGCCACCTCAGTCTGGGTCTGGTCGCGGTAAAAACGCAGATACAGGATATGCTTCTCCCGCTCGGGCAGCCGGTCGATGACTTCCTCCAGCGCCATGTGCTCTAAAAACCGGCTGTCGTCCTCCCGGTCGGCCAGCTGGTCAATCACATAGATGGCATCGCCGTCATCCTGATACAGTTCTTCGTGGATGGAGGTCAGATACTGGGTGGCCTCCAGTGCCTCAGTTAACTGTTCCGGTGTGAGGTTCAGCTTTTCTGCCACCTCGGTCAGTTTCGGCGTTCGGCCCAGTTCTTTAGTGAGCTGTTCCTGGGTGTAGCGGATACGGATTCCAGTTTCTTTCAGAGAGCGGCTGATTTTGATTGGCCCGTCATCCCGCAGAAAGCGGCGAATCTCGCCGATAATCATGGGCACGGCATAGGTGGAAAACCGCACGTCGTAGGAGGTGTCGAATTTGTCGATGGCTTTCATTAATCCTATAGTGCCAATCTGAAATAAATCTTCCATCTCACAGCCCCGGTTGGAAAACCGCTGTATTAAATTGAATACCAGCCGCAGATTGCAATTGATGATGCGCTCTCGTGCTGCGTCGTCTCCTGCTTTGGCCTGCACTAACAGTGCCTGTACTTCGTCGTTGGATAATAAGGGAAAGCGCGGTAAATTCATATCACTTAATCTACCTGCCATAATATCACCTTATCCTGCATCGCTCATCTGCTGTTCGCCGGCCGGCAGCTGTTTCCGCATAATAACAGTGGTTCCTTTGCCCGGCTCGGAGCATACCTCGATGTGGTCCATGAACGTCTGCATAAACACAAAGCCCAGCCCCATATGTTCCTCCCGGGTGGAAAAAGCCGGCTCCATGGCCCGGGCGATATCGACAATGCCCACGCCGGTATCCTGCACCTGAATGGTCAGATGTCGGTTCTGCACCTCCATGGTTACAACTACTTCCTGGTCTTCTGCGTTATCGTAGCCGTGAATCATACAGTTGGACACCGCCTCCGACAGCGCAATTTTTATCTCATCCAGCACGTCAAATGTGACATCATAGGGATACAAAAACCCGCTGGCCATCATGCGCACCAGCGATACATTCTCCCCGATACTTTTTACGCGCAGCTCTACCCGATTATCGTTTCCCATAGCTTTCACCCCTCGCAGTTTTCTGTGATTCCTGCCGCATGACCGGCATCAGTTTTTTCATGCCCGACAGCTCCAGCACGCGGTATACATTGTCGCTGGCATCGCAAATCATCATTTTGCCCTGCCGCCCGTACATGGTTTTATAGCAGCCAATCAGCATGCCGAGGCCGGAACTGTCAATAAAATGCACATCGCCCAGATTGATAATCAGCTGCTTCAGGCCGCCGCGGCTGCATAAAATGGAATCCAGACTTTCTTTTACTTTTTTTGCTGACGCCATGTCCAGGTCGCCCTGCGGATAAAGGGTCAGCGTATCTTTTTCCATCTTCCATTCCAACGCAATCACTTCCTTTATATTCCAGATACTTTCTTTTTCGGGATAATCAGCTCAATTCCTTCCAGTGTCTGGAAATTAATTTGTAAAAGCGAAAAAAAACCGGCGTATTATGCCAGGCCGGTGAAAGATTGTGACACATAGTGACACATCAATGGTACATTGGTGACACATTGTTTCGCTCCGCCAATAGGGTTGTGGCAGATGTGATACATTTTTCAGAAAGAATTTTTAAAAAAACAAAATACTATAAGAAGTTATATCAGAACCCGTCACATCTGTCACATGCGTCACGTCAGTACGATGTAAAAACATAGAAGCATCTAAAACATCTAAAGCATAAAAAAACAGACCGACACAGTTTTGTATCAGTCCGTTGCATATCGTTATTCAAATGCGCTTTCATCAAAATGAATGGTCATGACCCGTTCATCGGGAATGATATTGCCTTCTTTGTCATAGAAATACTGGCTTACACGGGTTTCACTGTCAAAATTCTGAATAAAGCTGTTTTCGTCGGCCCAGCGGAAAGTTATCAGCTCTGGTGCGCCAAAGGCCTGGGTGCGCAGTTCTTTCTGCGAGCCGTCGGCGTAGGTGACAACGCGCACCACGCTGTCCAGATTATCGTTGTTGCTCAAAATCACATCATAGGTGACTGCATCGGTTAGCGTACCGTCATCGGATAACACTGCCGGATGTTCGGCCCGATAAATACCGGTTCCAGTGATGGCCGCATCGGGATATACGTGACAGTCAAGCATTTTGAGGCAGTTGCCCACCCATCGGAAGGTGGCGTACCCCATATCAGACTGTTCGCCGCTTCCGTCTGCAAGGAAGCCGACAATCAGATAACCCGGCGTATATTTGCTGTTTTCCCAGAAGGCAAACGTGTCTACACTATCATTCACAATATGCCGTAAGGAACGCATAAAATAGTTCACCTGTACGCCATCGGGGTCAAATACCGATTCCAGCTGAATCAGCCAGTAAAGAGAAGTGTCATCAGAAGCGTCCTGCCCCCGTTCATTCACATCCTCCCAGCCGTAACCCAGCAGAGTTTCGCCCTTTCTGGTCTGCATCAGCAGATAAAACTTCTGACTCCCATCGTTCATGCGCAGAATGGCGGCATCGGTAATCTCGCCCATGGTATAGCGCGACCGCCAGCCATCCTCTTCCATGCAATAGCTGAAAAGTTCTTTCTTCGTCAATGGATAGTCTTCCACGCAGCCCAGTTCATTCCAGACTGGCTCCGCTCCATAACAGTCATACAAATAATCGTCGGTGGTGAAGCTATATGCACCTGCACAACGCTCCAGCCCTCCATTCGTGCCAGCCGCATCGGCAAAGCCACCGCTTTCTGTGGCATAAAGAATCTCCCGTGCATGATAATTGGCACCCAGCAGTTCGGTGTTTTTCTGTACCGGGTTGGTACCAAAGGAAATCGCCAGCATCAATACAGCAATCATTGCCAAAAGCAATACAATCTTTGTCGGCTTCTCATAACGCATAATATTAGAGATACGAGCTTTTATATCGCCCTCGCCAAAGGCCAGCGGTGTTCCCACCGGCAGGCTCCGCCCTGCCGTTATGCGAAGCAGCAGGCCTGCATAGTCGGCCCGGATATCAGCTGCTGCGTTTCGCAGCACCGCTTCATCGCAGGCCATCTCGATATCATCGCCGAAAAACTGAAACATGCCCCACACCAGCGGATTAAACCAGTGAATGCAGAGCGCCAGCCAGGCCAGAAGCTTGATAAGGTGGTCGCCGCGGCGAATGTGCATCTGCTCGTGCAAAATCACATAACGCCGTTCCTCTATGGACAGCTGAGACGAGATATAAATCTTTGGTGATAAAACACCCGTCACAAAAGAAGATGCCAGATGGTCGGCCAGATAAATATTGTCCCGCAGCTTCACAGCACCGGTCAGCCTGCGTTTCAGGAGAATCATCGAAACAACACTGTAAACTGCCAGAACAAGCAGACCGGTGACCCAGAGATACGGGCCAGCCACAAACACCAGTGTCTGTAACCAGTCATGTTGTATCGGTTCCGCCGATATACTTTCACCAGACTGCACCGGATTCTGTTTGTTATCCGGTAAGACCCCACCGGTCGGCAACGGCTCCGTTGATGCGGCGGTCACAGTCATGCTCTGATTCATAACAGGCGCATCAATGGGATACGGTTCCATGACTCCGCTCCATTCACTATCAATCGTAACCGGACACAGCAGTCGGAATAAAATCACTGCCCAGAGAATACAGACAAATTTTCGCGGAATGCGGTTTGCAAACAGCCGGAAAATCATCACGCCGATAATCATCGGCACAGCAACAAAACTCATATTGAGGATTTGCAAAAACATGTTATGCAGCATAACGGGTTCACCCCCTGTTGTCGTCAATCAGTTGCTGCAGGGCGGCAATTTCCTGCTCTGATAATTTTTTTCGCCGGGTAAATGCCGCCAGAAACCGCGGCAGTGAGCCGTCAAAGCTTTCCTCCACAAATGCCTCGCTCTGCCGCGCATAAAACTCCTCTTTACTGATGCAGGATGTCACCATACTGTTCTCATTCTGAAAGATGCCGCGCTCACACAGTCGGCGCAAAATGGTATATGTTGTTGATTTTTTCCATGCCAGTTCCTCTTCACACAACTTCACCAGCTGCCCGGACGATAGCGGTTCATGCGTCCAGATAATCTCTGCAAACCGCATTTCCACTGCACCTAATTTATATTCCGTCATACAATCCACCTCCATTGGTCTACTTGATGTAAACTACCTTTCTGATTATAGTCTACTGCATGTAGACCAGATTGTCAACGGTTGCAATCGCTTTCACACAAAAAAAGAACCGCTGCATGAAGTTCTTCACACAACAGCTCTTTTTCGGGTAATTTGTATTGTTCATTCTTGCAACGGGGGAGTTGCAGAAATGGAACACAAAAATCAGGCATGCGCATGTTTGCCTTTCATCTTTGGTTCACGCGCCTGTTTTACTATATATTCTGCTTTTTCCAGCATTAGCTGCAGATTTAATTTGCACAACACCTGAAAGGCCAGCCATTTTTCTCTGACTGTCAGGGATCCATAATCGGATTCATAATCAGGGCTGGTCCAGGTGCCGCACTGCACTTCCCGCAGGCCGCTCACCCAGATATCACTATAATTGCAGCAATCCGCACAATGTGTGCTGTAGCCAACCGGTACTTCGAACTGGTAAATGGTTTCATGGTGCAGCGGTGCACCGCAGATTGGGCAATGGGTCACGTATTGATTTGGTCGAAACATAAGACATTCCTCCTCTGGTCTGTGCTGTTTCGGATTTACGATAAACTTACGAACAATTTTTGTGAATATCACACTCACATCTCTTTACGGAAAATAATCATAAGCTGGTTTCGGCGTTCTACTCTGGCCGCCTGACGCGCTAACCGCCGATTCTCCAGTGCTTCTCTCTGCAAAGCCGCCTGGTGCTTCCGTTCTTCTTCCATGGCAACCCGCCGCTTTGCCTGTAAATCTGTAATGCCAACTCTATATGCTTCCAGAATTTCTTTTCGAATTTGTCTAGCCTGTGCATCCATACCTCTCACGCTCCTGACTGATGGCGGGCTCTATTGATATTTGTTTGCCATCTGTTTATGTCTGTTATTATATTATATATATACAGTTATGTCAATAAGAAATTCATTCTTGACAAAAAAAGTTTTTGCGTATACTGTTATCTTAACAGATATATACAGCGAAAGGAGCTATTTCTTATGAAGATACAGGTCAACATTGCTTCCGGGATTGCTTTATATGAGCAGATTGCCAGCCAGCTCAAACAATTAATTGTAACCGGGGAATTGCCTGAAGGGTACCCTCTGCCATCGGTTCGCGCACTGGCACAGGAGCTGGGGGTCAGCGTCATCACCACACGCCGGGCATACACCGAACTGGAACAGGAAGGCTATGTGGTCACTACACCGGCCAAAGGAACGTTTGTGTCTCACCGTTATACAGACCGTTTAAAAGAACTGGGGCTGATGCGGCTTAGCGAACTGGTGGATGATCTGGTTTATCTGGCCAGATCACTGGGCGTAACATCAGAACAGCTGGCAGAGTTCGTTGTGGATCATTACGAGTATGTATCGGCCAATCCAGATGAAAAAGCCAAACTAGCACAGATGCTGCGGAATCGCAGAATGCGGTTTTAAAACAAACAGAAATACATCTGATCGAGTAGGAGGCTGACCATTATTTGACCAGCCGACCTCTCACACCACCGTACGTACGGTTCTCGTATACGGCGGTTCGACAGGTTTACACTTTAACAGATTTATAATGAGAACTGAAAAATAAATATCCTGCCTGTT
>JAFYPD010000060.1 GCA_017547685.1 Peptococcaceae bacterium | reverse complement strand
CCGTTCCTCGCGGCCGATTGAGTCGATGTGCTTTTTTCTTTTTGTTTACTTTTTCTTTTTTACAATCTGTTTTTCTGTTATCTATCTCTATTATCTTTTATATCCTATCTAGCGCAGTTTGTGACAAAAGTGTCCGGGGTAGGGGAAAGGCAGCGGGATGCAAGGCGGATTGGGGCATATCCAGCCGAATTGCAGGGCGGACACCACTGTCCGGACAGGCATGTCCGCGGAAAGAAAAGGCGGAGATTTTATACACTTATGCGCAAGTATGGATGTATATCAAAATGCCATTATGCGCACTTTTGTAAAAATTGAAGGACGCAAATGAGGCCCGTCGTGGTGACGAGCCTCATTTTATCATGTGCGCCCAGCATGGGCGCAGTCTAAAGGGTGAAAGTCCCGAAGCCGCTAGGTAGCGAGAAGGCAATAGCGAAGCCCAAGGGTGTCCATCGTGAGGAGGAATCTGAAGGAAGGGTTTAGCAAATCTCTGGTCTGACGAACAGAAATCATATGAGGCTGTATGTAAGGATAATGTTGCATGACAAACAGAAGTCCAAAAGCTGCCCGGAATTACATGCAGTATATATGGCAGATAGATGGAGAGAAAGACTGCGTTCTTACCTGGGGAGGTCTCATGGACATGGGAAGTTTCTTTTACGAACCATGGTTGAAACAAGATTTATCATGAGAAGTCAGCAGAGGTCATAGTACTGGAAATGTTTAGTATTCAGGAAGGACTGAACGATAGGAGTTGAGAGTAAATGAAGGTTACTGAAATCGAGACAAGGAAAAGCACAAAACATCAGAATAAGGATGGCTGTCTCCAGAAGAATACTGCGGAACAGAAAGAATATGGAGAAGCGCTAATCGAGGAACAGATGGCTGAAAAGAACATCAACACCACCAACAACAGAAGCAAGAAGGGACTGCTGGAAGAAATCCTTGAACCAGAAAACCTGAACATCGCATACCAGAGAGTGAAGCGAAATAAGGGTGCTGGCGGTGTGGATGGTATGAATGTAGATGAACTATACACCTATCTGAAACACCACGGAGAGGAACTACGGCAGTCTATACTGGAAGGAAAATACAAGCCAAAGCCAGTGAGACGAGTGGAAATCCCGAAAGAGAATGGAAAGAAAAGAATGCTTGGCATTCCAACAGCAGTAGACAGGGTGATACAACAGGGGATAGCCCAGGTCATCGGCCCAATCTATGAGAAGAAATTTGTAGAAACAAGTTATGGATTCAGGCCGGGGAAAAGTGCCCATCAGGCATTAGAGACCAGTAAAATGCTTATGAATAGCGGATATGTGTGGGCAGTAGAGCTGGACTTAGAGAAATTCTTCGACACAATGAACCAGAGCAAAATGGTACAGCTGTTAGGAGAAGAAATCAAGGATGGGCGAGTAATCTCCCTCATCCACAAGTATCTGAGAGCGGGAGCCGTGGCAGGAAAACGCTATGAGTACACCAGAGAAGGTGCGCCGCAGGGTGGGCCGTTAAGCCCATTACTGGCCAATATCATGCTGCATGAGCTGGACAAGGAATTGCAGAAGCGGCAGCACTGGTTTGTAAGATATGCAGATGACATAGTCATATTATGCAAAAGCAAAGCCAGTGCGGAGCAGACCATGGAACACATCATACCATTTATTGAGAAAAAGCTGTTCTTAACGATAAACAGAGAGAAAAGCAAAGTAAGCCATGTAACAAAGATAAAGTTCTTAGGATATGGTTTTTACAAGGACAGCAAGGGCTACCAGATGCGTGTACACAAAAAGAGCATGGTGAAGATGAAGGAGAAGGTCAGGCGACTGACAGACCGGAAACGGAGTCATAAACAGCAAAGAGAAAGGCTCAAAACCTACATCAGGGGATGGGTGAACTATTTCAAGCTGGCAAATATGGGAAAAGCACTGAAAGCGATAGATGAGTGGATGAGAAGAAGAATCAGGATGAATATCTGGAAAGAATGGAAGAAGGTTAAGACCAGATATAACAATCTGAGGAAACTGGGGTTGAACCATGATGAGTCAATGAAGCTGGCAGGAAGCAGAAAAGGCTATTGGAGGTTATCCAAAAGCCCTAATCTGAATATTGCCATATCCAACAAACGGCTGGAACAGGCGGGGTATTTATTTTTCAGCTCTTACTATAAAACTGTTAAGGTGTAAACTATTGAACCGCCGTATACGAGAACCGTTTGTACGGTGGTGTGAGAGGTCGGCTAACCAACTAATGGCTAGCCTCCTACTCGATAGTGTAAGTTACAGACAGATCGTCATATAAGGCGGGATACAGATAATGTCCTCTTTGAAGGACAGATTACGCGGATGAATGATGTAGCTGGTGCCAATGCGATCTGCGTATTTTTCCTGAAACCGTTTCAGTGATGTGGCGCTGTATCGGTTGCCGGATTTTACTTCAATCGGGTAAAGTTTGTATTGTAATTTGCTGTTATTGGATATCAGAAAATCGATTTCGATATCGTTGCGGTGCTTTTCGGCGGAATAACGGGTATAGAAGTATAACTTATGGCCGTTGGCGACGAGCATCTGCGCAATGACATTTTCATAAAACATACCCTCGTTTATGTTGATTTCATCGTGCAGAATCTGTTTATATACATCGGCTTCCAGCAATTCGTTTTCATCAAATGCGTGGCTGATTAAAAGGCCGGTATCGCCCAGATAGCATTTTACATAACCGCGTGATTCATTAACGGATAGGCCAACCTGCGGGTCGTTACATAAAAAACATTCGTTTGCAATCATGGAGTCGGCAAGCCAGAAGAAGGTATCTTCGTACTGTTCCGCGTTTGAACCATCGCGCAGGTCTTTGAATACAACACGTTTCTCGTGTCTGGATAAGAAGCCTGGAATCTGGTCATAGATGGAAAGCACTCTGGTTCTGTATCTGGCTTCGATTTTCATAATATCGTTGCGGTACAGATTCAGAATATCTCTCTTTTCACGGTCTGCGGCGGCAAAATCTTTTTGATTTTCCACATAGGCTACAACACTTTGCGGCATGCCGCCTACAAGCATATATTGCCGAAACAGCAGCATGGCTTTTTCGTGCAAGCTTTTTTCCAGTGGCTCTGATTTCTGAAAACAGCTGTGGATATAGCCAATGATGGCTCCTTCACCTAGCGCATCACAAAACTCTTCAAAATTTAACGGGTACATTTTAATATGGCGCTCTTCTGACGGAATCAGGATATTTTTGATGTTTTCTCTGATGGAAATTAAAGAGCCGGTTTCGATGTAATCGTAGCGGCCATCTTTCACCAGATATTTGATAGCTTCCCGCGCTTTTGGGAAAAGCTGAATTTCGTCAAAAATAATCAGACTTTCTCTTGGAAATAACGAAACGCGATAATACGTGGAGAGCAGCATAAAAAAGGTATCTAAATCGTGCAGATATTTTTCAAAATAACTTTTAATCTCATCAGGTGCTACTGCAAAATCAATGAGCAGGTAGCTTCTGTAGGCATGTTTCCCGAATTCTTCACAAATGGTGGACTTGCCGATTCGTCTTGCACCTTCAATCAGGAGCGCTTTGGTGCCGCGGCACTCTTCTTTCCAGAGTGTGAGTTTTTCGTAAATCTGTCGCTGCAAAATCATACAATCGCCTCATTTCTAATCGTTAAGTATATTATGCGCATCTATAAAAACAGTTAAACATGCCATTATGCGCACTTTTATTATAGCTTGAAATGAGATTATACGCAACTATAGATGCGCATAAAAATGACATTATACGCATACATAGAAACACCGCTAAATAAGATTATGCGCACTTTTGATTTAGCTTATTCTTTTGTTTTCACTGCCTGCAGCAGCAGATGCAGGGCGTGTTTGGCGGAGCGCTGGCGAATCATATCGCGGCTGGTGCGTTCGCCATATCGGATGATAACTTTTTCTACGCGCTGGTAGTGTTCCCCGGCCACGGCCATATACACAAGGCCGACTGGTTTCTCGTTACTGCCGCCGCCGGGTCCTGCGATACCGGTGGTACTGAGGCCGAAGTCGGAGCCGGTGGCAAGGCGGATGCCCTGTGCCATTTCCAGTGCGGTCTGTTCGGAAACGGCGCCGTAAGCGGCCAGTGTTTCTTCTTTTACGCCGAGCCATTTCATTTTCATCTCGTTGGAGTAGGAGCACACGCCGCCTGGATACACGGAAGAGCAGCCTGGAATATCGGTGATGGATTTGGACACCAGCCCGCCGGTGCAGCTTTCTGCCACGGATACGGTGATGTTGTGCTCCAGCAGATAATTGACCAGTGCGGTCTGCAAATCGGGCACATCGATGCCGTACAGATACGGGCCGATCACCGGTTCAATCTGTGCCATCATTGGTTCCATCAGGGCGTAGCCTTCTTCTGCGGTAGCGGCAGAGGCTGTGATACGCAGCATCACTTCGCCTTCTTTGGCGTAAGGTGCCAGTGTCGGGTTGGTACTGCCGGTCATAATATCCCGCAGCATGGTTTCCACCTGCGATTCGCCGATTCCAAACAGGCGCAGGTCACGGGATACGATGATGTGGTCGGAGAATTTCTGCAGGTAAGGCAGTACTTCACTCTCAAACATCAGTTTTAATTCACGGGGCGGGCCAGGCAGCATAATAGCAATTTTATTTCCTTCTTCAATAGCAATGCCCGGTGCAGTGCCGCTGTGATTGGTGAATATAACGGCGCCTTCCGGCTGCCAGGCCTGTTTTTCGTTGTTCGGCTGCATTTTGACTCCGCGTGCGGCATAAAATTCCTGTAATTTTTGAAAAGAAGGTTGATGTAATACTAATTGACGGTTAAAATAATTAGATACAGTTTCTTTGGAGAGATCATCGTAGGTAGGGCCAAGGCCGCCGGTCATGATGACAAAATCGGCACGATTCACGGCAATGTGCAGGGCATCTTTCAGCCGATCTGCATTATCACCCACTACGGTATGATGGTATACGTTGATGCCCAGCCGCGCAAGCTGTTCTGACAGATAGGCGGCGTTGGTGTTTACAATATTGCCCAGTAGCAATTCAGTGCCGATGCATAAAATTTCTGCGTTCATAGAAAAATCCTCCTCATGATAACGAATGGTAAAATATAATAGGATAGTATTTGTGAAATCTGCATTTCTTATTATATCGCCAATGTATAAAATTTGCAAATTTTCTCAAAAATATATTGAATAACTATGCAAAGAGATGTATAATTATTTCTATCTTTTTAAGGAGGGACAAATCATGTCTGTTAAAGTAGGGATTGTAGGTGTCACTGGTTATGCAGGCGGCGAACTGGTTCGTCTGCTGCTGAATCATCCGGAAGCGGAAATTGTAGCGGTATCGTCCCGAAGCAATGTGGGGAATCCGGTTTCTGCGGTACACCGACAGCTGTTTGAATATATGGATCTGGTGGAATGTGAAATCAAAGCGGAAAATTATGCAGCATGTGACGTTGTGTTCCTGGCACTGCCGCACGGTGCCTCTTCCGGGCTGGCCAAAGAGCTGGTAGCCATGGGCAAAAAGGTGATTGACCTGGGTGCCGATATGCGTCTGCGCGATTATGCCACTTACCAGGAGTGGTATGGTGCCGACCACCAGTGGCCGGAAATTCTGCCTGCTACAGTATATGGTCTGCCTGAATTGTACCGGGAACAGATAAAAGGGCAGGATTTGATTGCCAATCCGGGCTGCTATCCAACCAGTATTATTTTAGGGCTGGCGCCGCTTTTGAAAAAAGGCTGGGTGAAACTGGACACCATCGTGTGCGACAGTAAATCGGGCGTAACCGGCGCGGGCAAAAGCCTGACCGCCAACACCCACTTCCCGGACTGCAACGACAACATGTCTGCCTACAAACTGGCAGCACATCGCCATACACCGGAAATTGAACAGGAATTGAGTGCACTGGCCGGTGAACCGCTGATGATCAGTTTCAATCCGCATTTAATTCCGCTGAACCGCGGGATTTTATCCACCATTACCATGCAGGCTTCTACCCCTGATTTAACCCAGGAGATGCTGGATGCGGCATATCACGAATTTTATGACAAAGAAGAATTTGTCCGGGTGCGCAGCAAGGCAGAACTGCCTTACTCCAAACTGGTACAGGGCTCTAACTACTGCGATGTAGCGCCGGTATGGGATGCCCGCACCAAACGGATTATTGTGGTATCCTGTATTGATAACCTGGTAAAAGGCGCTGCCGGACAGGCCATCCAGAATATGAACATCATGATGGGCTTAGACGAAGGCATGGGCTTACGGTACGGTGTCATGTATCCTTGATGGATGCGAATAGGAGGAAACAGAACAATGGAAATTTTAGAAAACGGCTCTGTCACCAGTCCGCGGGGATTTACTGCGGCTGCAGTGGCAGCAGAAATCAAATATATCGGCCGGAACGACTTAACAATTGTATATTCCAAAGTGCCTGCACAGGCAGCAGCGGTATATACCCTGAATAAATTCAAAGCAGCACCGCTGCAGGTAACCGAACAGAACATTTCCAACGGCATGGCACAGGCCATTGTGGTAAACAGCGGGATTGCCAATGCCGGGATGGGCACCGAAGGCATGATGCAGGCCCGTCAGATGTCTGACTGGACAGCCGATGCACTGCGTATCGCGAAAGATGACGTTGTGGTGGCATCTACCGGGGTAATCGGTATGCCGCTGCCAATGGACAGACTGAAAGCCGGTATCGACAGAGTGTCCAAAGCGCTGTATGCTGACGGCGGCCACGATGCGGCGAGAGCCATCATGACAACCGACACCGTCTGCAAAGAGATGGCAGTGCAGCTGCGCATCAACGGCAAAGTGGTTACCATCGGTGCCATGGCAAAAGGCTCCGGCATGATTCATCCAAACATGGCAACCATGTTAGGGTTTGTCACCACCGATGTCAACATCGACAACAAAGCGCTGCAGGCCGCATTTAAAGCTAACATTGATGACAGCTTCAACATGGTTTCGGTAGACGGCGACACCAGCACCAACGATATGGTAGTGATTCTGGCCAACGGGCAGGCCGGCAACGACCTGTTAACGGAAGAAAGTGCCGATTTTCCTGCGTTCAAACAGGCGCTGCGTGAAATCTGCATTGCCATGGCGCAGAAAATTGCCGGTGACGGCGAAGGCGCAACCAAACTGGTGGAATGCACTGTCACAGGGGCAGCAACCATGCAGGATGCCCGCCTGGCAGCAAAAGCAATCATTGCATCCAGTCTGGTGAAAACCGCAATCTACGGCAACGATGCCAACTGGGGCCGTATTGCATGTGCTGCCGGTTACTCCGGTGCACAGTTTGACCCGAACAAAGTGAATATCTTCATCGGCGATGTGCAGGTGGCGAAGAACGGTATGGGGCTGGAATTTGACGAAGCGAAAGCAACGGAAATTCTGAAACAGAAAAAGGTGAAAATTCTTGTGAAATTCAATATCGGTGATGCCGAGGCAACCGCATGGGGCTGTGATTTAACCTATGATTATGTGAAAATCAATGCCGACTACAGAAGCTAACGATAAAACGGAGTAAATTATAAAAAGAAAAGACAAGAAATCGGAGTAGGAGCTGAATCTCTTGGAAGAAACAATGAAAACGGCGATGAAAACAGCGCAGGTGTTAGTGGAAGCGCTGCCATATATTAAAAAATTCTCCGGCAAAACTGTGGTAATTAAATACGGCGGTCATGCCATGAACAACGATATCATGAAAGAGAAAGTGATTTCCGATATCGTGCTGATGAAATTTGTAGGCATCAACCCTGTTATCGTACACGGCGGCGGTCCTGCCATCAACTACTGGATTGGCAAAAGCGGCAAAGAATCACGGTTCATCAACGGGCTGCGTGTGACCGATAAAGATACCATGGAAGTGGCACAAATGGTGCTGGTTGGCCAGATTAATCAGGAAATTGTAGCGCTGATTCAGAAACTGGGCGGCAAAGCCATGGGCATCAGCGGCGTGGATGGCGGCACTATCATTGCCCGCAAAAAAGAAATGCTGGTAGACGGTCAGCCGGCTGACCTGGGCTATGTCGGGGAAGTGGCAGAAATCAACACCGAGCTGATTAACCAGGCGATAGATCACGGCTTTATTCCGGTTATTTCTCCAATCGGATGTGATGCAAACGGTCAGGTATACAACATCAATGCCGATTATGCGGCCGGCAGCATTGCGGCAAGTCTGCATGCTGACAAGCTGTTTATGCTGACCGACATCAATGGGGTGCAGGATGACAATGAAACCGTGATTTCCGTTCTGGACTTCGCGAAAGCGGAAGAATATAAAAACAAAGGCATTATCCGCGGCGGTATGATTCCAAAAGTAGACTGCTGCATGGATGCAATTCGCGGCGGTGTGAACAGTGTACACATTGTAAACGGCTGTATGGACCATAGCATGCTGCTGGAGCTGTTTACCGATGAAGGTATTGGCACTATGGTAGTAAAGGAGTAGAGGAACATGGGGGTAACCACACAGGAAGTTATTGCTGACGGTCAGAAATATGTGATGAATACATACGGTCGTCTGCCAATGGTCATTGACAGAGGCGAAGGCTGTTATGTATGGGATCTGGATGGCAACCGCTATCTGGACCTGGTAGCAGGGATTGCAGTAAACTCGCTGGGCCATGGTCATCCGGCTGTGGTGAAAGCCATTCAGGAACAGAGCGAACAGTTACTGCACTGCTCCAACTTATACTGGATTGAAAATCAGGTAAAGCTGGCAAAACTGCTGGTGGAAAAAAGCGGCTTAGGCAAAGCCTTTTTCTGCAACAGCGGCGCCGAAGCCAACGAAGCCGCTATTAAACTGGCCCGCAAATGGGGCAAAGGCGAAAAATATCATATCATTACCATGAAAAACTCCTTCCATGGCCGCACCATGGGGGCGTTGACTGCAACTGCGCAGGAAAAATACCAGAAAGCATTTATGCCGTTACTGGAAGGGTTCTCCGCAGTGCCTCTGGGCGATTTAGAAGCACTGGAAGCTGCTATCCGCCCGGAAACATGCGCTGTTATGCTGGAACCGATTCAGGGTGAAAGCGGCATCAATGTACCGACACAGGAATATATGCTGGGCGTGCAGGAACTGTGCCGCAAACACGGTATTCTGCTCATTCTGGATGAAGTGCAGACCGGTATCGGCCGTACCGGCAAACCATTTTGCTTCCAGAACTTTGGTCTGGAACCGGATATTATTTCTCTGGCAAAAGCCATTGCCAACGGAGTGCCGATGGGCGCTATCGTGGCAAAAACAGAAGTGGCCGACTGCTTCCAGCCGGGCGACCATGCATCCACATTTGGCGGCACACCAATCGCTACCGCAGCAGGGGTAGCTGCGTGCAGTATTCTGCTGGACGATGCATTCCTGGCCAATGTGCGTGAAACCGGCGAATACTTCCGGGCACAGCTGCGTGCCATCGGAGAACGCCATCCGGGTGTTATCAAAGAAGTGCGCGGCTTAGGCCTGATGATTGGCTGCGAGCTGACTGGCTCTGCAAAAGAAGTCAACGCGGAACTGCTGAAACAGGGCGTACTGGTCAACACCATCGGCGACCATGTACTGCGTTTCGTTCCACCGTTAACTATCACAAAAGAACAGATTGACGATTTTATCGCCATTCTGGAAAATGCACTGGCAAAATAAATACGATTGTATTTGCTCCTGACCGGGAAACCGGTCGGGAGTTTTTTCGTTTGTACGAAATGATGAAAAAGAAAGATAATTTTAAAAATTTTCAGAAAATGTGTCAGATTTCGTTGATTTGAATTGATATAGATAATAAAGGGATTGTTAGAAGAGGGGAAATCTGATATGCTGTTTGGAAACAAACAGCAAAGGGGAACAGACATTGAAATTGAATTTGAACGTGTATCTGGCGCTGATAGCGGCAGAAGAGGATAAAATAAAATTTGAAGAGCTGTATTACAATTATTTAAAACTGGCGTTATATCGTGCCAAAGAATTTCTGCCTAATGAAGAACTGGCAGAAGATGCAGTCAATATTGCCTTTTTAAAAATTGCACAGAATATGCACAAAATTGATAAAGCTATATCCCCGCAGACAAAATCTCTGGTTCTGCGTGTGGTGGAACGGTCCGCCATCAATTTATACAAAGCCGAGAACCGGCACCAGAGCCGCAAAACAGCACTGGAAGAAGCAGAAGAAATCGAGGCAGAAGCCATACAGGATAATTATCTTGCTGATTTAATTCTGGAACTGGCGGAACAGTACCGCAGTGTGATTCTGCTGAAATATGCAGGGAACTATAAAAGCAAAGAAATTGCCGAACTGCTTGGCTACAGCGTGAGCAAAGTTGACCAGCTTGCAAGCCGTGGCAAAAAACTTTTAGAGAAAAAACTAGCGGAGGGAGAGCCATGAAACTAACCGAAGACCAGTTACGCCGGGCTGCACGGCTGGCTCAGCATAAAGACCTTTCCCGCCTGCCGGAAACCGATGATATTATCGTATCCCCTCGCATGGAACAGAAAATGCAGGACTTAATACAGCAGGTACAGCGTGGCGAAATTAAATCCGCCAGAGCCTCCTTGGGCTGGCGGTACTATGCGAAAACCGGTATCGCCGCTGTGTTAATCTGCTTTTTGCTTACCTGTGTTACCATGCCGCAAGCTGTAATAGCCGGCTGCCAGCGACTAATACAGATGGTCGAAACCGTATTTGAGGAATATACACAGCAGGAATATACCTCTAATGCTTCAGCAGACATTCAATTTGTTCCGGTAACATTTGGTTATATGCCGGATAGGATGATAGAAACAAAACAGGAACAAATAGAAAACAGTTTACGGATCGTACTGGAAAATTCGGAGACCGGTCAGATATTTGTTTTACGACAGGAACTTTTGACAGAGGATACAATATCGACATATATTGTGGACACGGAAGAGGCTGAAAAAGAAACGCTGCTGATTTTAGGAGAAACCGTAGAGTTTATTCAGAAAAATGGGCAGATAAAATTTGTATGGAATCATACAGCCTATCGGATAACTGGCAAAACAAATTTACCGATGAACGAAGTAACAAAAATTTTGAAAGCGACACAATTCAATGATAAGTAACCAAAGCTATTGCTTAAATTCTTTTCAGGATAAGAGCAATAGCTTTTATTTTGAAAAAATAATAAAATTTTTCAAATTTTTTGTCAGAAAAGCCTCTTTCAAATTGATATAGATAATAGAGGGGGTGAGAAAAGTGAATCAGAAAACAAAAAAATTAGTTGCAAGCATCTGTATGGGGGCGGCGGTACTAACGTCAGTACCGGCAGTGTCCTGGGCGGACACCGCCGTGG
>JAFYPD010000059.1 GCA_017547685.1 Peptococcaceae bacterium | reverse complement strand
TACCCATCACTGCGAACAGTGCCAGAATCCAATTACCTGGGATATCGAAGGCGGCATTCCTTTCGACGAGGCAGCGCATGATGAAATCATGACCGAACTGCAGAGAGACTACATTTCCGGCATTACGTTCAGCGGCGGTGATCCGCTGCATCCGGCCAATCGCGCGGAAGTGGCCGCATTGATTGCGGAGATAAAAGAAACCTATCCGGATAAAACAATCTGGCTGTATACCGGTTTTGTGTGGGATGCCATTAAAACCCTGCCGTTTATCTCACAGATTGATGTGCTGGTGGACGGACCGTTCCAGATTGACAAACTGGATGTGAAACTGCACTGGCGCGGCAGCTCCAATCAGCGGGTGATTAACGTAAAAGAAACCCTGCGCCTGGGCCAGATGGTGCTGTGGTCAGAATAAACAAAACAGAACAGAACCTTCAGACTGGGGAGAAATCCTCGGACTGAAGGTTTTTTTGCGGGAAGCTATATACCTTGTCTTTGAAATGTGGTAAAATATAATGTGATTTATTTACAGTATATTTTTATTTTAAGCGATATCAGGGGTGTTAGGATGCAGAGAGTTGCAAAATTTTATAAAGTAAGTTGGGAACAGTTTCAGGAAGGCTGGCTGGATACCTTTGGACAGCCGGCAGAGCAGGCAGTTTACGACGCATTAAAACTGCCGGTTCGTGCAACCGCCGGTTCAGCAGGATATGATTTTTTCAGTCCGCTGACCTTTTCTCTGGCCCCTGGCGAAACCATCAAAATTCCAACTGGTGTTCGTGCAGAAATCAGTGAAGGCTGGGTGCTGCAGTGTTATCCGCGCAGCGGCCTTGGCTTTAAATTCCGTCTGCAGCTGAACAACACCGTAGGTATTATTGACAGCGATTATTTTTATTCTGATAACGAAGGTCATATCTTTGCGAAAATCACCAACGACAGCAAAGAAGGAAAAACACTGACGGTAGAAGCCGGACAAGGCTTTATGCAGGGCATTTTTATGCCATTTGGCATCACTGCAGATGATGACGTGACAGCCGTTCGCAATGGCGGCTTTGGCAGTACAACAAAATAAAACCTGATGAGAACAGGCATCATGTTTGAAGGGGGCAATGATTATGCAATGTCCGGTTTGTCAGGGTGACAGTAAAGTATTAGATACAAGATGGATGGAAGAGGAAAATTCCATTCGTCGCAAACGGGAATGCATATTGTGTGGAAAACGTTTTATCACATATGAAAAAATAGAGGACAAGCCGCTGGTTGTCATCAAAAAAAGTGGAAGACGGGAACTGTTTGATGACTCCAAGCTGTTAAAAGGGCTGGCAAAAGCCTGCGAGAAGCGGCCAGTCAGCATTGATAAGCTGAAACAGATGATTATCGATGTGGAAAAAGACTTGAAAAATCAATATACAGAAGTGCCGACCAGCGAAATTGGCGAATGTATTATGCGAAAACTGATGCAAATTGACGAAGTGGCGTATGTGCGTTTTGCATCTGTATATAAAGATTTTAGTGATGTGCAGACATTTATTCGTGAAATTGAAGTCATGAAGGAGAGAAAATAGCGCATGGATGAGCAGGTATTGCGATATCGGGAAGCAAAACTGATGGAGCCTATTTATCGCATGTTTAAGGTGATTGAACAGGAGGATGTGCTGAAAGCACAGACTTTGATGGCTGTCACCATGCAATATATCATTGAGCATTACAGCGGCAAAAATCTGACTCCTGCCGATGTGCAGCATATTTTGCGGGCAGTCCTCCTGAAAGAGGAAGACGGCAGATATTATGCCATGTATGTATATAATGAAATTCAGGTAAAAGCGGCGGGCTGGCTGACCCTTTTAGCGGTGGACTGTCCGGTAACACTGGAAGCGCTGGGCAACATGGCTGACCAGCTGGCGCAGGCGCTGCAGGGCAAGGACTATATCACATTGACTGCGGAAAATGTTCTTCACATGCTGGATCAGATTGTGGCGCCGGTGGATGATGTGGTGCTGGAACGGCTGCGCCTGAATAAAGAGATTTATCTTGCGGAATTAAGAACTTTTTTAGTACAATGAGCGTCTAATAAACAGGAATCTGCTTGTGTTTTGACGAAAACAGAGACAATTAAGCAGAATATGACTGTGCAAAAGGAGCGTTGAACATTGAGTACAGAGAACGAAACGAGCGGTAAGACTCGCTCTGAAAAACATATGAAACAATTAAAAACGAAGAACGGACGCAAAAAAGGCTGTCTGATAGCGCTGTTTGTTGTTCTGGTGATTGCGATACTGGCTGTGGGTGCAGTTATTATGGCAGTTTTGAATATCAAGCCGCCTTCTATCGAGCATATCATTCACGGCACAGAACAGCAGGAGGAGCGGGCAGACGGCGTTTACAGTGTTCTGGTAGTAGGTACTGATAAAGTGGGGCTGAATACCGATACCATTCTGGTGGCGTCGCTGGACAGTGTCAACAATCAGGTCAGTGTGATGAGTATTCCGCGCGACACCATGTCCAATGTAAACCGTAATGTGAAAAAGATTAATGCTGCCTATTCCATTGGTGCAAAGAACGGGAAAGGCAATGTGGAAAATCTGAAAGATGAAGTGTCCGACCTGATTGGTTTTGAAGTGGACAACTACGTGGTTGTAAACCTGACTGCATTTGAGGAACTGATTGATGCCATCGGCGGTGTTACCATCAATGTACCGCGCAACATGAACTACGATGACCCGTATCAGGATTTACACATTCATATTGATAAAGGATTGCAGACCCTGAACGGCAAGCAGGCTGTCGGCTTTGTCCGTTACCGCAGCGGTTATGCCGAAGGGGATATCGGCCGTGTGAAAGCACAGCAGCTGTTTATAGAGGCTCTGGTCAATCAGGTTGCCACACCGGCCACTGTAACTAAAATGCCGAAGTTAATTAACATCGTGCTGGATAATATGGACACCGACCTGACGAACGGGGAGCTGCTCTGGTTCGGGAAAGAAGTACTGGAAATTGATATGGCAACGAACTTTAATATGTTCGTGTTGCCGGGTGAACCGCAGTATGTCAGAGGAGTTTCCTACTATCTGCCAAATGAATCAGAAATTCTGGCAATTGTGAATGAATATTTTAATCCAAAAGAAACGCCGATTACCAGCCTGAATGTGGTGGATATGGCGGCAATTCGCCAGAGAGAGGCCAAACGTCAGGCAGCGTTAACAGAGGAACAGCGCCGGAAAGAAGAAGAACTGAAACAACAGGCTGAGAATCAGGTGATTATACTTGATGAAAATGGAAATCCTGTAGAAACAATTCCGTCTGGCGGGGCTGAGGGAGATATTTCCGGCGAACAGACGGATAATCCATCCGGGAACGGACAGGAAGAACAGAATGGACAGAATGAAACAGATGTGTCCGGTGAGAATGTTGTAACCGGCGATAATAAGGGAACAGACCAGCAGATTACACAGCAGGGAGGTATCCCGGGTGAAGTGCTGCAAGGTCAGGAAGTGCCTGAGATGCCATCAAATCAAAACACAGAAGCAGCATCGCCAACTGATAATACTGGCAGCAATACAGCGAAACAGCAGCCAGTGGAAACTCACCCGAACACAATTCCGGGTGAAGTGCTCAAACAGGATGCAATGTAACAGGAATTGGAAAAAGGAGATAGAGATATGTTTGCAGAACAGAAAGATACTATTTTAGAAACCATTCGTCTGGCAAAAGAAAGAGAAGAGGCACGCATTGCCTACGAAGCAGAAAACGGCCCGAAAAAATGGGGCGTATATCTGCCGGAAGAAAAAGTACTGAACGAATACTTACTGACTGTAGAGCGTGAAGTGGTTGAAGTGCTGGAAGTTCTGATGCTGCTGGGCCGCAACGACGAACGCCGCAAGGAAGGGTTAACTCCGGAAGAAAACTATCTGGAACTGCAGCAGGAACGTTACCACCATCATCCGGACCAGCTGGCCGCTGTGTATTACTTAACCGGAAAACGTCCGCTGCACAAATTCATTGAAGACGGCCTGGAATATCTGGGTGTTGTGCTGTAAGAAGAGCGGTGGCAGGAAACATTGCCGTCGAGGAGACATATTTCTGTTTCTTCGACGGTTTTTTTGTGCTATGATGATGACAGGAATTATATAAACAATGAAATTAATCAACATAAGAGTTGTAGTATGCAGCTATACCAAATTACAAAATTAAAGGATATTGAAAAGTAGAAGGGCAAGGAGGGTATTGTATGCCGTTTCGCAATTTGCCGGGAGTTACGACTTGCCGGTTTAAACGGGGAGAATATTTGATTCGGGCTGGTGAACCGATAGAATATGTGTATTATCTGCAGAAGGGAACAGTGTATCGGGAAGTGGTCAGTGCGTCCGGGAAAGGCAGTATTTTAACCAGCAAAGCTGGCGGTAACATCGTGCGGTCGTTAGTAGGGGTATTGATTTTGTACCGGCAGCCTGATGAAGGTATTTCCCATAATGATTTTGTTGCACATACGAACTGTTTGTGTTATAAAATTCCCAAGGAAACTTGTATGCGCTATTTCAGGCAAGCACCTGAGCTGATGGAGGAACTGGTACGCGCGGCCATGGAGGCATATGTAGAGCTAGAAACGCTGTTTTATACGAAAGAAGAGGGGCAGGTGGCAGGCCGTCTTTGCCATTTACTGCTGGAACGTGCACACGAAACGGAAGATGGCCTTGTGGTGTCACGGAAAGTTACCAATGTTGAGATGGCAAAATTTCTTGCAGTGCACAAAGTAACAGTTGCTCGTATTCTTCGTGTATTGAAAGAACAGGATTGCGTTTTTCGTACGGCGCAGGGGTTAGTGTTAACAAATCCAGAAAAATTACAGCGGTATGCCAGCAACGAACTGGAATTAAAGTACCGTTAATGATTGTGAAAGTTCAAAAGACAACGATAGCCTGATTGATTAACATGTGTTAATCAATCAGGCTTTTTGTTTCTATAAATACAGCAAATGATTAACATGTGTTATTTAATTATTATTATGGATTATATAGAATAATAGGCATAGACAGAACATAAACCGACAAAAATAAACAGAATAAGAGAAGCGTCGGTTAATAATATTTATAATTTCAAGGAGGAAATTTATTATGGGTATCCCAAGCGTATTCCCGACAGGGACAACAATTTATGATCCAGAAAAATGCTGGAATGGCTACACACTGATGCCAATCAAAAAAATCGGTGCTGTTCTGATTGATATGAACGGCAATGTGGTTCGGGTGTGGAAAAAATTCCAGGGTTTCCCGAACAAACTGCTGCCAGGCGGTTATGTGATGGGCTCTCTGGGGCTGCGTGATGCTGACTATTCTTATCAGGACCAGACCGATGTAACCCAGTTAGACTGGGACGGTAATGTCGTATGGAAATGGAATAAAAAAGAATATATTGAAGATGAAGGACATGAACCACAGTGGATGGCACGTCAGCATCATGATTATCAGCGTGAAGGGAATCCGGTTGGGTACTATGTTCCAGGTATGGAATGCAAAACTGACAGTGGCAACACCCTGATTCTGACTCACTCCGACGTATATAATAAACGTATTTCTGATAAACGTCTGTTAGATGATACTATCCTGGAAGTAGACTGGGAAGGCAACATTGTATGGGAATGGTCTGTCAATAAACATTTCAGTGAACTGGGTTTCTCTGAAGCTGCGAAAAACGTACTGTTCCGGAATCCTAATATTCATCACACTCAGAATGGTGAAATGTGTGACTGGATGCACATCAACTCTATGAGCATATTAGGGCCGAACAAATGGTATGATCAGGGCGATGAACGGTTCCATCCAGACAACATCATCTGGGATGCCCGTGAATCCAATATCATGGCAATCATCAGCAAAAAAACCGGTAAAATTGTATGGCAGATTGGCCCGGACTTTACGGTAAGCAAAGAGTTGCGTAAAATCGGTCAGATTATTGGGCAGCATCACTGCCACATGATTCCAAAAGGACTGCCTGGTGAAGGCAATATCTTAATTTTTGACAATGGTGGCTGGGCAGGCTATGGTTTACCAGACCGCATGTCGAAAGATGGTACAAAGGTTGATATTCGTGACCATTCTCGTGTGCTGGAAATCAACCCTGTTACACTGGAAGTGGTATGGAGCTTCAAAGGCAGTGACTTGAGAGAAGGTATGATGGCAATGTGCGAAAATACCGCCTTCTACAGCCAGCTGGTAAGTTCTGCACAGCGTCTGCCGAACGGCAATACCATGATTACCGAAGGCAGCTTCGCTCGTATTTTTGAAGTGACACCAGAAAAAGAAATCGTATGGGAATTCAAAAATCCATTCGAAAACGAAGGTGCTGCTATGATGTACCGTGCATATCGTTATCCATACGACTATGTACCACAGCTGGAAAAACCGGCAGAAGTACCAGTTGCAAGAATTGACAACATGACATTCCGCATGCCGGGTGCAGCTTCCTGTGTACTGCAGAATATGGTAGAAGTACCAGAAGCAACAGGCTATGGCTCCAAAATTGCTGCTTGCGTAACGGAAGAAACAGTGGAAGAAGAGTAATAATTGGCGTAAAGATTTAATTAGAACGTAGAAATCCATCAGATGTAAATAGCAGGCGAGGCATTATAATACAGAGGCATTTTATAGTGACTCGCCTGTATTTGCATACGAAACTGGAATAAATAATAAAAACAAGAAAGAAGAGGAAATTATTATGGCGGAAAAATCTGAAAAAATGCCATGGACTTACTGGCTACATTTAGCCATCGGTTTAGGATTTATGTTCATTTTCCCAATGCTTGACCCCATTGCTCCATTAACAGAAATCGGGATGACAGTACTGGGCGTGTTCATTGGTATGGTTTATTTATGGTCGGCCGTAGACAGTATCTGGCCTAGTATGCTGGGCTTAATGCTGATTGCAATTGCCGGATATGTTCCTGAATTAACTGGTTATGCTGCAGTGAAACAGCTGTGGATGGAGGCATGGGGCAGCGAAACCGTTCTGGTTTGTCTGTTAGGTTTGATTTTATTTGGTGCGGTGGAGTATGTTGGCTGTACAAAATATATGGCGCGGTTTTTTATGAGTATCAAAGCGCTGAACGGCAGACCGTATATTTTCTTATTTATTTTCTTACTGTGCTCTTATGTGATCAGTGGTACCACAAATCCAATGGCGAGTATGTTGATTCTGTGGCCGATTGCCTTGGAAGTGTTGGAGAAATTCGGTTACAAAAAAGGTGACAAAATTTTTGCTATCATGATTTGCGGTGTATATCTGGCCGCTACTCTGGGGCAGCCGATGTTTCCGTTTAAGGGTGCCTCCTATGTGGTTGTAAGTGCTTTTGAAAGAATGTCTGGCATGACAGTAAATTACGGTTCTTATATTGCTTATAATGCGATTATGTCTGCAATTTTACTGGTACTGTTTCTGGTGTTTGTTCGTTTTGTTATCCGTCCGGATGTGGAGGGGTTCAAAAGTATTACAGTAGAAGAATTAACCCGTGAAAAACTGGCACCGATGAATCTACAGCAAATTGTTTTCCTGCTGATGATTGTGGTATATGTTGTATTGCTGTTAACACCTAATTTCCTGCCGAAAACCATTCCAGTAGTAGGGTTTTTGTCAAATATCGGCTTACTGGGATTAACCTGTTTTCTGATGATTGTTTTAATGATCATTCCATATAAAGGAAAACCAATGCTGGATTTCAAAGGGGTAGCAAAAAAATCATTCAGCTGGGATATTGTATTTCTGGTAGCAGGGGCAATCTATGTATGTAATGCATTGAGTTCTGAAGCTACAGGGGTAAAACCATTCCTGATTCAGTTGTTACAGCCATTGCTGGGTGGCAAACCGGATATCATCTTCATTTTGCTGATTTTGGGCTTTGCACTGATTACTACCAACTTTGCTAATAATGCAGGTATGGCGGTTGTACTGTTACCGGTTATTATTGCATTTGCAGATCAGTATCCTGGCGTTGATGCGCTGGTACTGTCTATGACAGTAACCATGATGGTATTCGTAGCACTCTTAACACCAGCAGCTTCTCCATACTGTGGTATTTTACATGCCCGTAAAGACCTGGTGAGCTATGGTGAGATTATGAAATTATTTGTACCAATGTGTGTAATCGCGTTGATTACTTACACTCTGGTTGGTTTTCAGATTGCGAATTTCTTATTCTAATCGGCGAGCATACAAAAAACTCCTATCCTTTGTGAACAGGAGTTTTTTGCATGTTTGTTTTACGTTATTCCGTAAATCCGTTTGCCGTTCTGATAGGTTGCTTCTACCAGGTCTTCAACCGACATACCGCGAATTTCTGCAATTTTAGCGGCGGTGTGCTGTACCAGCATTGGCTCATTGCGTTTGCCGCGGAATGGAACCGGTGCCATATAAGGACAGTCGGTTTCGATTACCAGATAGTCCAGAGGGATGGCTGCGGCCACTTCTACCGTTTTGCGGGCATTTTTGAAAGTAACCGGACCGCCTAGACCGATATAAAATCCCATTTTAATAACTTCCAGTGCCATTTCCACACTGCTGGAGAAGGCGTGCAGAATGCCGCCCACCTGACGGGCATCGCTGTTTTTTAAAATATCCAGCGTATCGCCATGGGCTTCGCGGTCGTGGATGACCAGAGGCTTATGCAGCTGGCAGGCTAGATCAATATGCTGCTGGAATAATACTTTCTGTGCCTCTTTGGTGGAGGTGTCCCAGTAATAGTCCAGACCGGTTTCACCGATGCCCACTACTTTCGGATGTTCGGCCAGTTTGCAGATCATGTCCCAGCCTTCCGGCGTGTAGGTTTTTACATCTTCCGGGTGAAGCCCGACAGCTGCATATAATTTATCGTACTGTTCAGCCAGTGCCACTGTACGCGGGCAGTCGTCCAGATTACAGCCGATG
>JAFYPD010000058.1 GCA_017547685.1 Peptococcaceae bacterium | reverse complement strand
AGGGTGGATGATGGGGATCGAACCCACGAATGCCGGAGCCACAATCCGGTGTGTTAGCCACTTCACCACATCCACCATATTCAAAAAACATGTGCCAGGAGGGACTCGAACCCCCGACCCTCGGCTTAGAAGGCCGATGCTCTATCCAGCTGAGCTACTGGCACATATTGGAGCGGGTGATGGGAATCGAACCCACGTAGCTGGCTTGGAAGGCCAGAACTCTACCATTGAGCTACACCCGCAACACCACACATTGCTTCACGTCAAAAAAAATTGTATCGGGGTGGAGGGATTCGAACCCCCGGCCCCATGGTCCCAAACCACGTACTCTACCAAACTGAGCCACACCCCGTTACATTCTGTCCTGACGACGAAAGTTATTCTATCAGATTCTACAGGTTTTGGCAAGTCTTTTTTTCATATTTCCTGAAAATATTTTCACTTTTTTTCTCAGATAGTGTCAAAAGACCCCACGATGCATTATCCATACGCAGATTCAGCCCACTGACCGCTCCCGGGTTAATGAGGGTAACCTCCCCTTCTTCGTACACCGCCTGATGGGTATGGCCATACAGCACAAAATCCGCCTGCAGTTCCAGCCCGCGATAGTACAGCGGCTGCAGGGTCTGTTTCACGTTATAGCGATGCCCGTGGCAGATAAAAAACCGCCATTCCCCCAGTTCAATCAGCTGTTCCTCCAGTTCATCGGAAAAGGTGTCACAGTTCCCGCGCACAATAAAGGATGGAACCTGCAGTGCCTTTTCCAGCTGGCGGCCGTCGCTTGCATAGTCGCCCAGAAATATCAGATAATCAATTGAGCCCTCTGCCCGAATCGCCTCTGCCGCCACCGGCCAGTTGCCGTGGGTATCACTCACAATTACAATTTTCATGTTACTCACCCTGCATTATTCGTTTTTTAAACTGCGGATAATTTCCACCGCTTTGCGGTTGGCATTGCCGCGATGGCTAATGCGGTTTTTCTCTTCCATAGATAACTGTGCGAAGGTTTTGTCCAGATCAGCCACATAAAACAGCGGGTCATAGCCAAAGCCGCCTTCGCCCTGCAGCGCCCGCAGAATAGTACCCGCACAGGTGCCTTCCACCGTGAATTCTCTGCCGTCCGGCAGTACAATGGCAATGACACAGAAAAACCGGGCTGTACGTTTATCATCTTCCACATGCTCTAACAGCTGCAGCACTTTTGCGTTGTTGTCGGCATCGCTGCGCTGTTCTCCGGCAAACCGCGCCGAATAGATGCCAGGCGCACCGCCCAGGGCATCTACCACCAGGCCGGAATCATCAGCCATAGCAGCTTTCCCGGTTGCCTTACACACAGCCCGCGCTTTGATTAATGCATTTTCCTTAAATGTATGCCCATCTTCCACAATCTCTCCGATTTCCGGATATTCTTTCATGGAGTGCACCTGAATATCCAGCCCTTCCAGCAGGCGCTGAAATTCTGCAATCTTGCCCTTGTTGCCGCTGGCCAGTACCAGTTCTGTTATCATATTGTTTCGTCCTTTCTAGCAATACCTTACGGCTGCAGGATATATGTTTTGCCTGTACCGCTCATATAGATTTTTCCATCATAATTCTGCTCTGCTTCCCGCTGCTGCTGGTGCAGATTATTTTCCGGGAAAAAGTGGGTTAAAATCAGGTTTTCCGCACCACTGTTCTGTGCCAGCATAGCCGCCTGACGAGCCGTCATATGACACTGTCCCCGCTCTGCCAGTTCATACTCCCTGAGCGAAGCCTCTGCCAGAAGATATCTGCTGCCCCTGCAATGTTCCTCCAGCTGCGGAAACCAGCCGGTGTCGCCGGTGTACGTCAGCAGTGTCTGATGATTCACACAGAACTGGACGCCGTAAGCCGGAATCTGATGCTGCACCGGGAAAAACTTCAGCTGAAACAGATTAAAATCATTCACAGCTTTCTTTGCCTCTTCCAGACTGACCACCGTAAACACATCCTCCCACTGCTTCATCTCATTCACAAGGGATTCCGGCCCTTCCGGCAGATACACAAACAGCGGTTCTTTCCGGTTTCCTTCCCGCATCTGGTATTTCAATGCCTGCCTGAGGCAGTAGATATCGCTGTAATGGTCCGGATGCAGATGGGTGATAACCAGAATCCCCAATGTGGCATAATCGGCATATTTCTGAAGTTTGCTGAAACTGCCATTGCCGCAGTCCAGCATAATCTGAAACCCGTCGGCGTTAATCACATAGCCGCTGCAGGCCCCCTGTGCCGTGGCGTAAGGTCCGTAATTTCCCAGTATCGTTAATGTAACCATATTGCAACATCCTCCTCAAGCGATTATCGTCCAGTTATTTCCAAGTGTTTTTCTTAGTATACCGTATTTTCTGAAAAATGTATAGCAGGATATTTTGTAGAAACATGTAAAACCGCTTGCACTCTGCAGCAAAAAACATTAAACTATATATAAACACGGCAGATTCTGCCGTACCGACTTTATTTTTGGAGGTTTTTCACATGAAAGTATCTGTAAACTGGGAACAGAAAATGGCTTTTGAAGCAACAACCGAATCCGGTCATAAAGTAAAAATGGATGGTCCAAAAGATAACACCGCTCCACGCCCGACCGAACTGCTGCTGTGCGGCGTTGGCGCATGCTCCTCTATGGACGTTGTAGAAACCATGGCAGAACGCGGCCAGAAACTGGAATCCTTATCGGTAGAAGTTCGCGGTGACCGCGCATCCGATTATCCAATGCCATTCACCGATTTACATCTGCACTACATCGCAAAAGGCGATATCGACCCTGCTATTTTCCGCGCATGCCTGCAGGAATCCATGCATCTGTACTGTGCAGCTGCACTGTCCATGACTGCTGCAAAACATGTCACCTACGAATTAAACGATATTGTTTATTCTCTGTATGAATAATAGCTTTTTATAAAACTGCTGCAAAGTCATTCCGGGCGCAGTCGAAAAATCGGTCTTTCAGTTCAGTTCTCTGGATACTGCTTCGCTTCGCTCAGAATGACTTTTTATTTTGTATTCCTAAACTTTCAGCATCGACAGTACCATCGCCATGGCAATGCAGCCGCAGGCCATCAGCGCCCCCCGTTCCGCTGCAATATAGCCGAACAGCACACCAAAATAGATCCCCGTGCGGCCAAAATTGGATATCATATCGTACAGATCCACATTTCTTCCCGATTCCTTCAGCACCTTGCGTGCCTCTTCCCCCGGCACACTGAACTCAATAGCAATGGATAACAGACTGCTGACCGTCAGCAATGCATAAATTTTTGGAATTTCACCGGTTCCCTGATACTGTATGTACGTAATTGCCGCTTCCAGCGCGGCTGAAATTATATAACTGAACAACAACATAGCTTCGCCTCCATTACCTATATAGTTTATCACAATAAAAATTTCTTTTCATTAAAAGTTTGCAAAAAAATAGGCACTTTGCTATACTTTATGTTATGATAACTATTCGGCAAAGGGGGCGGAAAATCACATGGTAATCACAAAAGAAATGGGAATCAAAGAATGTGTGCAGAAATATCCAAAAACTGCTGCTGTATTCATGGAATTCGGCATGGGCTGCTTAGGCTGTGCTGCTGCTCATTTTGAAAATATCGAACAGGGTGCGTTAGGTCATGGCATCAATGTTCCAGCTTTAATTGAAGCGTTAAACAAAGTGGTAGAAGCTGAATAATCAAGTAAACGAAAAGCCGGTGGACAATTCCATCGGCTTTTTGCATTTATTCTTTTGGACACAGGGCGAAGCAGCGTGCCGGATACCCGGTGCCGCCTTTCACTTTCGGCCAGGTGCCGAAGAAAATGCCGCCCACTGGCGGGCACTGTTCCACATTGCAGAGCAGTTCCACCTGAATGCGGTTCTGCGCCAGAATGTAGTATTCCACCTCGTAGTTAGTCAGTCCGGATGTAATTGGCGCTTCTGTATCAGATGTTTCATGGCCGATACCGCCCACATTGCGTTCTTCCACCAGAAATTTCACAGCTTCCAGTTTCCAGCCCGGGAAGTGACGGTTGCCTTCCGCATCCAGATTGTCCATAGTTTCACCAGGCCGTTTGCCCCAGCCGCTCTGGAACACAACAAATGCATTTTCCGGAATTTTGCCATACACGGCTTCCCATTCCAGAATATCTTCCACAGACAGCACATAATCCGCATTTTCCGCTACGGCATCTTCTTTATTGATAACGCACAGCGGCATAATGGCTTCTTCCAGTGTTACCTGTTCCAGCGTGCGCCCGCCTTTTACCATATGGGCCGGTGCATCCACATGGGTGCCGTACTGCCCCACTGTGGTGTAAGCGTGGGCTGCAAAAATTGCACCGTCCAGATTCATCTTCTCTTCCACCTGCAGCGCCGGCCATCCCACCCAGTGCGGTGTTTCCGGGCTGAGTTCGTGGCTCATATCCACCCATTTATAGTTTTTCTGCCACTCCTGCAAGTGCTGCCATAATGTTAAATCTGCCATAATAATCCCTCCGTTCAAATATCTTATAAAGCTGATACTGTTATTATAATATGAATGCCGCACCAGCGTCTACAGCAAAATTTATGATCGAGTAGGAGGCTGACCATTATTTGACCAGCCGACCTCTCACACCACCGTACGTACGGTTCTCGTATACGGCGGTTCGACAGGTTTACACTTTAACAGATTTATAATGAGAACTGAAAAATAAATATCCTGCCTGTT
>JAFYPD010000057.1 GCA_017547685.1 Peptococcaceae bacterium | reverse complement strand
TCGAAGATTCATTCCAAAAGGAAAGAGAATCAGTGATTTTGATATCGATGAGATATCAAACATCGAGCTCTGGTGCAACAACTTGCCTCGTAAGATTCTCGACTACCGCACACCGGATGAAGTCTTTGAAGACGAACTCGACAGCATCTACTCCCTGCATACAGCCTAATATGGATTTTCAGTTATCAATGTTCAACTTATTATTGCAATTTACGTTTATCTTATATTCAAAAGATATCATAAGAAAAATACCCTCTGCTTTTTACAAGCATTCTTCAACAAAATAAAAACAGATGCCTTCCGTCATAATACTTCAGAAGACATCTGTTTTTACTTTAATTTTTTGAAACCATTCCTGTTCAGCAAGTTTTGCTCTGTTATGACTGTGCTTCCGCTTCGGCCTCTGTTGTGCCGGAAACTTTCTTCTCGAATTTATCCATCAGAATTGGTGAGAAAATCCCTACAAAACATAATGCAATCAGTACCCAGCAAACCGGAGAACCAAACAGCACGCCAATATCGCCCTGGGAAGCACGCAGCGCATTGCGCAGACCTTTTTCCCCAATTGGTCCTAAAATCAGTGCCAGTACTACTGCTGCTGTATTCAGGTCGAACTTGCGCATCAGATACCCCAACAGACCAAAAATGAACATTACAATAACATCCATAAAGTTTCTGTGGATTGCAAAAGAACCTACCACACATAATACGGTTACACAAGGAATCAGGATTGCATCGGATAAACGGGAAATCTGCGCGAATACACGACAACCCAGCATCCCGATGGCCAACATTGCAAACTGTACGAGCACAAAGCCACCAAAGAAGGTGTAAGTCATCTCTGCATAAGTCGTGAACAGCTCCGGACCAGGCTGCAGGCCCTGAATAATCAGACCGCCCATCAATACTGCAGTTACCGATTCCCCCGGAATCCCCAGAGTTAAAGTTGGAATCAGAGAACCACCGGTTACCGCATTGTTTGCTGCTTCAGACCCGGCAACCCCTTCGATTGCACCATGACCAAATTCTTCTTTGTGTTTCGAAGACTGCTTGGCACTATTGTAACCCATAAAGCAGGCAATAGATGCACCTGCGCCAGGCAAAATCCCTACAATGTTCCCGATCAGCCAGGAGCGGATAATCGTTGGACGAATTATTTTTCTGTCTTCTTTTGTCAATGCGATCTTATCAGTGAATTTTGCTGCTTTCGCACGTTCCACAATTTTCTTTTCGGCTAAGATAAACACCTGCGACAGAGAAAACAAACCAATCAGCGCACAGGTAACATTAATCCCTTCTGCAAGAAAAGCATGACCAAACATAAAGCGCTGTGTCCCGGTAATCGGATCCAGACCGATGGTGGAAATCAATAAACCCAGCGAGCCGGACATCAGCCCTTTTACCAGAGACTTGCCAGCTACACCGGCAATGATAGTAAGGCCGAATAAACTCAGCCAGAAATACTCAGCAGACATAAATTTTAATGCCAGCTGTGCTAACAGTGGTGCAAAGAAATACAGGGAAATACAACTCAGCAGACCACCCCAGAAGGAACTCCAGCAGGCAGTTGCCAGTGCTTTCCCGGCTTTTCCCTGCAATGTCATCTGATACCCTTCAATGGCAGTAGCCGCAGATGCCGGCGTACCCGGGGTATGAATCAGAATCGCAGAAATAGAGCCGCCGAAAATAGCCCCGCAATAAATTGCGCCCAGCACAATCAGACCGGTTTCCGGTTCCATGGTAAAGGTCAGCGGCAGCATCAAAGCCACTCCCATCGCAGCGGATAACCCTGGCAGACATCCGATGACAATCCCCAGTGTTACGCCGGCAATCATCATAACCAGGTTCATCGGGAACAGGGCGTTGGCAAAACCTGCAGCCATTAACTGTAATGTTTCTAACATCCTGTCCCCTCCTTAAAATAATAATCCTGCAGGCAGTTTTACGCCCAGGAACTTCACAAATGCAAGATAAACCAGTAAATTAATCGCTGCAACAGCAATCGCGGTATGTACCACCGGTACACGCAAAAACAGCAGCGCAGCTATCATAAATACAATTGTCGCAATGAAGAACCCTAAATAGTTCATCATAATTAAATAAACAATTACCAATGCCAGGCATACAAAAAACTGTACCACCTGGAACCCATCAAATACTTTGTCAACACCACTTTCTACACCATATTTGCGGGCATTTACAATCATAGTCAGCAGATACAGTGTTGTCAGGCCAAACAGCAGAGTAATGGTAAATCTCGGATATGTCTGGCTGTTTGCCTCCAGTTGCAGCATGTGCGTATAAAAGAATGCACAAATCACATACATGAACGCAACAACACCAATATCCGTTTTCTTCATTTTCAAGTGCCAGCAGCCTCCTTCATTATGAAATAATCGAGTAGGAGGCTGACCATTATTTGACCAGCCGACCTCTCACACCACCGTACGTACGGTTCTCGTATACGGCGGTTCGACAGGTTTACACTTTAACAGATTTATAATGAGAACTGAAAAATAAATATCCTGCCTGTTC
>JAFYPD010000006.1 GCA_017547685.1 Peptococcaceae bacterium | reverse complement strand
TCAACTGTTTAATTTTCAAAGAGCTTTGCTTTGTGCCGTTTCGAGGGAGTTCCTCGCGACAGCTTTTATATATTACCACACCGTCAACCTCTTGTCAACACCTTTTTTAATTATTTTTCAAATTTTTAATTCAGTGTTGACATCTTGCTGACGACCTTTGTTATATTATCACCTCTCCTCTACTTTGTCAACTTCTTTTTTCGTCTTTTTCGAGTTATTAATACAATTCTGTAAATTGTACACAAAAGAGAGACTTCTTTCCACAGCAGAAAGAAAGTCTCTCTTTTATACTGATTTCTATTCAATTTATAGTTGACTGCAACATCACGCTTACTATTGAATCACTTCAATATAGGTAGCCGATACATACCCCTTTACGCCGCCAGCCGTAACAACCTGATACCAGACACCATCCTGGCCGATAATCTGCACAGTGTCCCCTTTATAGACTTCCCCAATGATATTTCCATTGGTGCTGGCCTGGTCTCGTACATTCAGGCTGCCATTCTGAATTGCCACACGGCCTATGCTGGCCGCCTGCGTATCGTTGTTCTGCAGTTCTTCGGCAGCATTATTTCCCCCGGTCAAGTTACTCGGTATCCCTGATTGCGCATTAGAAGGCTGCTCCGTCTCAACTGGTACATCGCCCTGTTCTTTCTGCGGGGTCGCAATCACAACACTGTTATTCTCGCCATTATATGTGATGCCGGTATACTTGCTTCCGGTTTCAATTTTAGAGTTTTCCAGCCCTTCGGGACGCAGTTTTTCCTGTTCACTGATAAACTGCTCCACCTCCCTGTTCGCCTGAGCCTGTTTCAAATCTTCTGCCAGAGAAGCACTCCCGCTGCCGCCATTTGCCGGATGATTCACATAGGCGAAAGCACCGCCGCAGACACCGCCGATCAAAAATGTTACCAAGGATACAACTGCAATGCGTTTTACGTTCATCGTCGTTCCCCTCTATTCTTCTTTTTTTCCGATAACACCCAGCTTCATTGCACCATAAATAATTACTATCGAAATAACTGACAGCAGCAGAATCCCCTGCGTAGAATTCAGGTAGGTCATAATCAGACCGCACAGCGCCAGAACAGCACTCACTGCATAGATAACCAGCACAGTGTCCCGGTGGCTGAACCCGTAATTCAGCAGACAGTGATGCAGATGATTTTTGTCCGGCTTAAAAATTGGTTTATGATTCATTTTACGACGGATAATCGCAAACAACGTGTCCAGAATCGGAATCGCCAATACCAGCAGCGGCGGAACCAGCGACAAAAGCGTAAAACTTTTTGCAAACCCCATTACCGCAAACACTGCCAGATTATACCCCAGAAACATGGAGCCCGTATCACCCATAAAAATTTTAGCCGGATGGAAATTGTATTTCAGGAACCCCAGCGTCGACCCGATTAAAATCATCGCCATCGATGCCATCAGATACTGACCGCTGGCATAGCCAACAATCGCCATGGTAGTTGCAGCGATGGTTGAAATCCCTGCTGCCAGACCATCCAGCCCGTCAATCAGGTTGACTGCATTGATAATGGCAACAATCCAGAGCACAGTAAACGGCGCACTGAAAACAGACAGCTGGAACATGCCGCCAAAGAAGATATCCGTCATAAAGTCTACACGCACACCAAAACCAACTACGATGCATGCCGCTAAAATCTGTCCACACAGTTTCACTTTTGCCGGAATGTCTTTCATATCATCCACAATACCGACTGCAATCAGCACGGTACCGCCTAAAAACAGACCGATCAACTGCTGTGTTAACCCCTGACTCAAAAACAATACTGCAAAAAAGCTGATATAAATGGCCAGCCCACCCATGCGCGGCATCACTCTGGTATGCACTTTGCGAGCATTGGGTTTGTCCACTGCACCGATTTTCACAGCCAGCTTTGCCACCTGCGGCACAAGCAGCAGGCTGAAAACCAGCGCAAGAAAAGCCATCATAAAATCCTTTAACATAACGTTCTGCCTCCGAACTATTTAAACGTAATTGACAATGTCCGCAACTACTTTACATCATTCCTGATAAATTTGCAACTGTTAAAATATTATTTTTGCAACGTCATAATCATCTCAGCCGGCGCTTTTGCCTGCCGTGCAATAATTTCCATATTGCGCTCCAGCATCAGTTTTTCCTGCTCAGTCTGCTGGCTCAGCCGATTCATCGACCGGATCAGCTGGGAGGCTTCCACACTGTCAACCGCATAGCAGTCCGGCCGGCGAAGCAGCTGCATAAAGCTGGTCACTTTCGGATCATAGGATAATCCTACCATCGGTTTCAGCAGCGCAGCACCCATAATCAGGCTGTGCAGACGCATCCCCATAATCAAATCCGAATTTTTTAAAATCGCCATGGTATCCTGCGGGCTGTAGTTACCGCTTAACACCACTGCATCCTGTTTCATCAGCGCTGCAATGGCACGGCCAGCCTCCACATCCTCCGGATAATGGAACGGCACAAATATCACCTGCCAGCCCTGTTCGGCCATCGCATCACAGCTCTCTGCAATCTCGCCGAAGAAATGGTCCGAGTGTTTCCAGTTGCGGGCAGCCACCATTAATGTTTTCTTCCCATCCATATAGCCGGCCTCTGCCCCATGCAGCAGCTGCAGCCCCTGTGATTCATCAATGGAATCAGCGCGAATTCCAAGAACCGGGTCAACAGCTACCATAATTTCATGGTACACGCCCATTTCCATCAGTTCACGGCGGGAATCAAAATCACGCACTGTGATAGCCTGCACCTTATTTAAAATTTTTGCCACCATTGCACGGTTGCGCGGTTCATTCACCGGCCCGATACCCTGAGCATACACTATCACTTTTTTGCGCATCATCTGGGCCAATTTGATAACCCCCAGATAATATAAGATGCCATTTTTGCTGGTTACATCCTGCAGTAGACTGCCGCCGCCGCTGATTAACACATCACAATTCCTGATGGCTTTCGGCAGACTGGTTTTCCCCCAGCGATTCACTGCGTTTACGCCAAACTGCGCCGCTGTTTTTTCCGGCTGGTTAGACAGAACCGTAATATCCACATCCGGTATCACTTCCCGCAATGCCTGCACAATGGCAAACAGAACCGCATCATCACCAGCATTATCAAATCCATAATATCCAGAAAGTAATACTTTCATCGCAATCCCTCTTTCTTCTCCAGATACTGATACAGCTTCAGCAGAATCTGTACACTAACCACCAGCAGAACACCCAGCACAATCCCCAGCACCAGACCATTAAAACTGCGCTGCATCGACATCAGCAGTGCAGTATGGATATGAGCATAGGTATTTACCAGCGATACCTGGCCAATAATAGCAGGAATGGTTAAAATCCAGTTTTTACGACTGGCACCCAGCCAGAACAGCAGAATGGTGAAAGGATACCCAATCAGAAATTCCTTACTGCGCGGACGTACTCCCATTACATCATTCAGGAAATTACGCATGGTAGATTCGGCCACGCTTAACTCTGCTGTTGTATTACCGGTACGGCTGATATAAATCGCACCAGCCACTGCCACCAGTGCAAACAGCGCCGCCCATTTATAATCCAGCGCTTTATTCAGCAGCTGTTTCGCATTAGCAATCGGTTTTTCCACATTCCAGAGATACAGGATAAACGGTACTGCTGCAATTGGAATCACGTGGGCAATCTTAACCCCGATAAACTGATCCAGTTTCAGCATAAACAGAATATCCGCCAGCAATCCAACCATCAGAACCGCACCGATATAGCTCAGCGCGCACATCATCAGCAGTGCCAGTACCGATTTTCCCAGCGGCCGCCGTTCCGGTTTCATCACCAGAATACAGGACAGCGTCGGGAATGTTACCACACTTAATAACGCCATCAGTTTTTTCGCCGTCACCGGACTCAAAATCAGCAACCCCAGCCATGCGATACTGCCTAAAATCAATGCCAGCGCAGCCAGTTTCGGCAGACGCATTTCCAGTAAAATCAGCATGACACCTGCTGCCACACCAATACCAATCAGACCCACCACAATAGTGCTTGCCGCGATGCTGTCCGGTTTTTCATACGGCTGATCCAGATAGAATCCAGATTCCAGCAGACCGGTCTGGATGGATTCCAGATAATCCAGGTTATACTGCAGCACTGCACCCGGTGTGGTGATATCAAAGAACCGCACCAGCAAACTGCGCATATTGCGCTCCCGGGCCGCCAGCATCCAGCGGTCCAGTGCAGAATCCGGTGTAAATTTACTCATTTCATTATTTGAAATGGTGTGCAGACGAACCACATCTTTATTTAATAACACACCCAGCTGATTTAATCCTTTCTGATCAGAAAATTCAATGGTGCCAACCGTCACTTCCGGTTTGCCTTCACTGTCTTTCAGCAGATCAGCAATGGTGCGCGTGGTATCCGGATACCCCGGCAGTTCCTTATCATTAAACAGCATATATGCCAGATTCGGCATCTCCTTGATTTCACCAAAAGCCAGACGTAGTGATTCATCACTTGGATTATCCCAGCTGCGCAGCTGCGGCACAGTGTACATCCCCAGTTCTGCCATCTCTGTAATCGCTTCCTGGTCAAAACCCGCCCCGATGTCTTTCACTTTTGTCATAATCGTGGTAACTTCCGTATCACCGGTCGGCACCATCACAGGCACAGTAATCACAGAAACATCGCCCGGGTAATACTTTGAACCGGTAATTTTCAGCAGTGCATGTTCTGCCACCTGCTCTTCAATGGAATCATCCAGAATCGCCACATACACCGTTGCCTCATTGATTGGCAGTTCAGCAGATACACGGCTGTAGAAATTGGCATTCTGAATGGTCTGCCCAAGCTGCAAGGCTACCTGCCCGTTGTTTGCCAGATCCCCCAGACTCCATTCTTTATATAACACTGCCGATACCCCGCGATTCTGCAATTCCACAGTCAGCTCGTCCTGTGTTATATCATTCCCGTTTGCCAGCGCAACAATATCATTATAATTCACTACCATCTGTACATTTCTGTAATCAGCCTCTGACTGCATACGCTGTCCCCATAGTGTTAAACTGCAGACAATGGCAATGACCACCAGCAGCCAGCCAGCCTGTTTCATTCGTTTCAGATTCATGTAAGCACTCCCTTATATTTTCACAGATATAATCATTGTAGCACAGATGAAACTGTATTTTCAATAAAAGCCCGCGTTTTGTTATTTTATTTCCAAAAAACAAAGAAAAAACTGCTGCAGAAAAGGGAGCCCTCTGCAGCAGTCTGACATTATTTTTTGTATTTTTTCTTCGATGGATTCTGTGGCTGTTTTTTCTTCTTTCCTTTTTTCTCGTTTTCCGGTCTAATCCCCATGCGTTCTTCCTTCGTCGGCTGGGTCATTCCGATTCGGAAAATCTCAGCCCCGGTGCGTTTGGCAACGCCCCATTTTTTTTCATTACGCCGTTTTTTTGCTAACCATGCAGAAGAAATTACCACCATAAATGTTAACAGAATCAGAGATAATCTCATATCTCCATTCTGCATTAAAGTGGCAAAAAAACAGATCAGTGCAGCAGATGTGCTGAACAGCATCATAAACCGCAGCAGTTCTTCAATGGCGCGATCTTTCATTTTTTCATCAAATTTATCCCAGCTTTTCAGAATACTCATTTTTTTCCTCCAATTTAATCGTCTTATTTGCACGATAAGCGTATTATATCAATAACCGTGACAAATAGCAATAATAGACATGAAATTCTTTTCGTGTTATACTTCTTTATAAAAAAATCAGGGAGGAGATTTTCCATGTCTATCGAAATCGTTCGTGATTATCTGAAACAGTTTCAGGCCGAAGACCGCATCATGGAATTCGACGTGTCCAGTGCCACGGTAGAACTGGCCGCGGAAGCAGTACATTGCATTCCAGCCCGCATTGCAAAAACATTATCCTTTTATACCGATGACAGCTGCCTGCTGGTGGTTGCTGCCGGCGATGCAAAAATTGATAACAGCAAATTCAAACACACCTTTGGCCGCAAAGCAAAAATGCTGACCGCTGAAGATGTCACCGCAATGACCAGCCACGCCATCGGCGGCGTCTGCCCGTTTGGCGTGCCGGATACCGTTGCCGTTTATCTGGACAAATCGCTGCAGCGGTTTGATACTGTATTCCCGGCCTGCGGCAGCAGCAACAGCGCCATTGAACTGGACTGTGACACCTTGTTTCGGTATGCCCGCGCCAGAGAATGGGTGGACGTGTGCAAAGGCTGGCAGGAAGAAACAACGCAGCCATAAAAATCATACAAATTACAATAAGAGACTAAAATAAAACTATATTAGTGTTTAAAACCGCAGTGTATGATTTCCCTGCTTTCTCCGCCACCTGACCCGAAAGGCATCAGGTCAGGCATGGACAGTATCTGTAAGCAAAATTTCAGGAAATATACACTGCGGTTTTCAATTTAGATGACAGTTTCGGCTTTGTTTATCATTACGCTACATAAAAGAAAATCATTAAAAAATGAAACAAACTGCCCAGCAGTACAAAGATATGAAACAGTTCATGGAAACCAAACCGGACGGAGATATTTGGCTTTTTCAGTATATAAATCACACCGCCGATGGTATAGCTGATGCCGCCCGCAGCCAGCAGGAAAAATGCCACGCCGCTCATCGACTGGAAAATCGAAATATCAAACAGAATGGCCCAGCCCATTGCAATGTACAGCGCTGTCTGCAGCCACCGCGGTGCCGAAAACCAGCACAGTTTAATGATAATGCCAATCAGAGCACAGGACCACATGGCAATGGTAAAAATCCAGCCTTCCAGTCCGGCCATATACTTTAACAGGATTGGTGTGTATGTACCGGCAATCAGCACATAAATCATAGCATGGTCCAGCTTTCGCAGAACCAGCAGTGTTTTTTGCGAACCATTAAAAAAATGATAAATAGAGCTGGCCGAATATAACGCCACCAGGGAACAGCCGAACAGAATCAGACCCACCAGCACTTTCACCGACCATTCGGACCAGATAACCGTTTTGCAAATCAGCAGAACTGTTGCAACGAAAAAAAAGACAGCACCAATCAGATGGGTCAGGCTACTGATTGGGTCCCGCGCCTTCTCCATATAACGTGACATACAATCCCCTCCTGTGCATTTCAAATGTATCATCTAGTTTTGAAAACTAGATGATATGATTATCATAGCACTTATTTTCATAAAATGCAAGACACGTTTCTTATTTTATGGTTTGTTTGCAAAATTATTCGATGAATTCTAAAAAAACAAGGTTTCCCAGCACGCGGCCTTCTTCTGTCAGCCGATATGCGGTATCCGTTTCTTCCATCCATCCCCTGCCGATACATCGCTGTAAAGCAGCAGCAAACACGGCTTCCACCAGCTGGCCAAACCGTTGCTCAAAGATTATTTTTTCCAGCCCGCTGTTCATACGCAATGCCATAAACACCGTTTCTTCCATCTGTTCTGTTTCGGTTAAATGTTCTGGCTCCTGTGCTGGCAATCTGCCTTTATGAATCTGTGCCGCATAATCATCCATATCAAAGCTGTTGTTCCATCGCAGCGGCCGTATCCAACTGCAGGCTCCCAGCCCCACGCCTAAATAATCATCGGTGCGCCAGTACACCTGATTGTGCAGACTTTCCCAGCCCGCTTTCGCATAGTTGGAAATTTCATACTGTCCGTAGCCCTGCTCCGCCAGCATAGATTGCGCCATGCGATACATCTCCAGCGCCAGTTCATCGTCAAACTCGCTGATTTTTCCCTGCGCCAGCCAGGTATCCAACACAGTTCCTTCTTCAATTTTCAGCTGATACAGCGACAAGTGCTGCGGCTCCAGCGCCATGGCATTCTGCAGCGTGTATTTCCACTGTTCCACGGTCTGGCCCGGCAATCCGTACATAAAATCCAGATTGATATTGTCAAACCCGGCATTCCGCGCCATCTGTACCGCCTGCTTTGCCTCGTCGAAACTGTGAATCCGCCCCAGTATCTGCAGATGGTCCGCCCGGTCACTCTGCACCCCCAGCGACAGCCGGTTCACCCCGTATTGATGCATCAGCTGCAGCTTTTTCTCCGTCAGTGTTCCAGGATTGGCCTCCATGGTGTATTCGATTAGCGCATCCGTCACAAAACATCGCTGTACCGCCTGCAGCATCTGCTCCATCAAACCTTCCGGCAGGCAGCTCGGTGTCCCGCCGCCAATAAAAATGGTCTTCGCCTGCACCTCAAACTGGTTCACAGCCAGAGCCATCTCCGCAATCAGAGCTTCCACATATTTTGCCATCTGCTGTGGTTGTGCAAAGCTGAGAAAATCACAGTAATTACACTTTCTCAGACAGAATGGAATATGAATATAAACTGCCTCAATCGGCTTTGTTAGCTTTGTTGACTTTATCATCTCTTATCTCCCGCAATATAAACTCTGATTGTTATTATAACAGTTTTTCCACAAAAAAGACAGCCTGTGCCAAATACACAGACTGCCCTGATAATTTTATTCTGAATATACGCCTCTTATTTCTTCCTCGTCAGCAGCAGCCCGCTCGTTATCGCCGTAAACGGTGCCACGGTCACCAGCCCCAGACTGCCCACTACCGTGTCCAGAATTTCTGCCGATACATATTTATAGTTGAGAATATGCTCAATCGGCGTGCCCTGGGCCATAAACACCATCAGCAGCGCAATATACCCGCCGGAATATGCCAGCAGCAGTGTTGTGGTCATGGTGCCCATCGCAGCTCTGCCCACATTCATACCTGACCGGGTTGCTTCCCGCCAGCTGATATCCGGCTTTTTCTGCACCACTTCATACACAGCAGACGTGATATCCACTGCCAGATCCATCACAGCACCAGACGCACCGATAAAAATGCTGGCCATAAAAATCTGTGTCAGATTCAGGTGCTGATAACCGCTGTACAGCAATGATTCGGAGTAAGGCATCACCGCACCGTGAATATGAAAAAGACTTGTAAACAGAACGCCTGTAACAGCCGTTGTCAGAATTCCCAAAAAGGCGCCGGATACAGCTGCCGCCGTGCGCCGTTCCCAGCCATATACCAGCAGAATAATCACTAAAGTCAGCAGCAGCACCAGCAGCAGACCGGTCAGCACCGGATTCCATCCGTTCAGATAGCATGGCACCAGCACTTTCCACAGCATAAGCACCGTCATCACAAAGGATAAAATGGCCCGCAGCCCGGCGATACCGGAAAATCCAAACAGCAATACCGCAAACACTATGGCCAGTGCCGCCTCCTGCCACAGCCGGAAATGGTCAATCATGGTGACCGTCAGGATTTCGTCCCCGCTGTAGCTGACTACAACCTGTGCATGATCGCCCGCAGCAAAAATTTTATCCGATTCCAGCGAGCCCGACAGCATATTAATGCCGATTACTGTCTGCCCGGCAAACAGGCCGTTTTCCAGTTCCAGCGTACAGCGCTGTTCCCCGGAGCGCACCAGCCCCGTGTCAATAATACTGCTGTCATCCACAGCCAGCACTTCGGCCCGGCATCGATCCGCGGTGGTATAAATCTGTGCGCCCTCATAGCCTGTCGGCAGCCATAATAGAAATATAACCAGCAAAATGCTGCCCAGAACGGGCAGCATCACCTGCTGATTTGCTGTATGAGATTGGAAGGTTTGTTTTATCCAGTTCAGCACACGCTTCATCTTATTTTACCTGTAACAGCGCAGCCATTTTGTTGTAGACATCGGTGTTGTCGTAGTAGCCTTCAAAGCTGCTGCTTCCTGCCCCCTGTGCAAATACTGGCACTGGCAGACCTGTGTGTGCATAAGACGCGAAATTGATACCGGATTTATTGTTCAGAATATGTGTTACTGTCACAGAGAATGGTTCATACGTGCCGTACAGTACATATTCTGCCTGGCTATAATCCTTGCTGCCTTTATCCAGCAGTGTTTTCTGGTAAGCAGTTTTCAGTTTGTCTACTTCATAATCGGTCAGTACCAGATCCGGATTTTTGTCAGCATCGGCATCACCCGGCAGCATCAGTCCAAACAGTTTTTTTACATCTTTCATCGCATCTTCAAAGGATGTTTTGTTGGCTTTGTAATTTGCTACATAGTCTTCATCGTATTTTGCGTAAGAAATTTTCTGATTGTTCAGGTTAGTCAGATAGGTGTCATAGTCAGTACCTGCATACCCGATGGTCAGACCGCCGGTTTCGTGGTCACCTGTCACGATAATCAGCGTTTCATCTGGATGCTGGTTGTAGAATTCGATTGCTGCATCCACTGCTTCGCTCATTGCAACAGTGTCGCTGATGGTAGAACCTGCATCGTTGGCATGGCAGGCCCAGTCGATTTTACCGCCTTCCACCATCATGAAGAAGCCTTTGTTGCCATCTAACACTTCAATCCCTTTTTTCACATAGTCAGCCAGCTGCCATTCTTTTGTTTCGGCATCCAGTGCATAGCTCATGGAATCAGAATCAGCCAGTGTCTCTGCGATAACAATCGCTTTGCCGTCGGCAGCTTTCAGTGCTTCTGCATCTTTCTGGTTGTCAATCACCTGATAGCCGCTTTTTTCCGCCAGGCTGTACAGGCTTTCCTGGTCACCGTTGCTGCCGGTTGGTTTCAGCAGTGCACCGCCAGCGAAATAATCAAAGTTGCTGGCAATCAGTTCCTGGCCAATTTCGTAATAACTGCTGCGGGATTTCTGGTGTGCATAGAACGCAGCCGGTGTGGCATGGTTCAGGTTTACAGAAGTCACAATCCCGATTTTATAATCTTTCTGTTCTTTCAGTTTCTCAGCGATTGTCTCAAAAGATTTGGTAAAGGTGGTGTCCATATTGATGGTGCCGCTGTAGGTTTTGTGCCCAGTTGCAATGGATGTTGCAGTGGAAGCAGAGTCCGGGCAGAAGGAAGTGCTGTCAAAAGTCTGTGCAGAACCAGCTACCGGGAAGTCCATAAAGCTCAGTTCTTCTGTCTGAACGCCGCCATTGCCTGCATTTGCACCCAGATAGTAAGATGCGCTCTGAATCTGCGGATAGCTCATGCCATCCCCGATAAACAAAAATACATATTTCGGCGCTTTGGTGTTTGCAGCCTCTGCCTGCTGACTCATGGTGACAGACTTGATATTCTGCTGTACATCATCCGGTGCAGCAAACCCCACTGCCGATACCGCCATACACGCCAGCACAGTACATGCAGCGATTTTCTTTACCTGATTCTTCATTGTTTTCAATCTCCTTTTCCCTCTTAAAAGTTGTTTTTTTACGATGAATTCATCATAACAATCCAATGTAAAAACCAAAACAAAAAAACAGAAAAGATTGCGTAAAAGAAATCACAGAAAACGAAACAGCTTTTTACAAACACCTGCATACATTTGACCATTGCATTTTTCAGCTAGATTGAGATGGCTGCCGAAAAACAGCCTGCTCCAATGTTATAATCATCCAATAAAAAAGCTTTGCAACAAAATAGGGCGAGATTATTTTTGCGTCTGACAAAGCGGCTTTCCGATTTTCGAAGCGACGCGTACAAATGGTACGCGAGCAAGAGAATTTGAAAACAACGCCGTCAGACACAAAAATAACTCGTCCTCAATTCATTTCATCATATTCATATAACACAATGGCCACCCCCGCCATTCCTGCCGTTTCTGTACGCAGGATGCGTTTGCCCAGGCTAGCACTCACTGCACCAATGTCGCGCAGCTGATTTACTTCGTCCCCGGATAGACCGCCTTCGGGGCCTACAATGAGATTGATGGCTGCCGGTTTCTGCGGCTGACTGCGCAGCAGCGCTTTGAGGCTCTGCGTCTGTTCGTCCTCCCAGAAGATGATAGTCAGTCCGTCCTCTTCTTTCAGCTGCTGCAGACACTGTTTCCAGCTGAGGTACGGTCCTACGGCCGGCACCTGTACCCGTTTGGACTGCTGGCTGGCTTCCTGCGCAATTTTCTGCCACCGCTCGATTTTTTTTGCTGCTTTGCCCCCATCTAAATGCACAATCGACCGGCTGGTTTCCACCGGAATCACAGCACTGACGCCCAGTTCGGTACATTTCTGAATAATCAGTTCCAGTTTATCGCCTTTCGGCATTCCCTGATACAGCACAATCTGCACATCGGTTTCCTGCAGATTTTCCAGACGCTTTACAATGCGCCCGGTTACTGCATCTTTGCTGAACTGTTCCAGCACCACCACATAGGCCATACCGTCACCGGTGGAGACCGTCACCTGCTCGCCAGCCGATAATCGCAGCACTTTACCCATATGATGCGCCAGTTCTGCATCAAAAAGAACCTTATCATCCTGCACCGCTTCCGGTGCTACAAAAAAACGTCTCATATCGGTTACCCTTCGTAACGGGCAGCAATGGCTACCCAGCCTTTGTCTTCCCGCACTTCAATAATGGAGAAGCCGTTTTCCTGTAAAGCCTGCAGCACATCATCCTTACGGGTATCGATAATACCGGAAGAGATAAACACCTTGTCCCCTTTCAGATGTTCGATGGTGGACGGAGTTAAACGGATAATAATATCGGCAATAATATTGGCAACAATGATATCCGCCTGGCCTTTCGCCTCCGCCAGCAAATCGCTCTGACAGATCGATACTTTATCCTGCAGATTGTTCAGCGCAATGTTTTCTTTCGCAGCCGATACCGCCACGGTGTCGTAGTCCATTGCCTGTACAGTATTTGCGCCCAGCAGACCAGCCTGAATGGCCAGAATACCGCTTCCGGTACCAACATCAATGATGTCCATACCCGGTTTCACATATTCCTCCAGCATCTGCAGACACAGTGCCGTGGTAGCATGGTTGCCGGTACCGAATGCCATACCTGGGTCGATTTCGATAATCAAATCGCCTTCCTGTTGTTCGTAAGTTTCCCAGGTTGGTTTGATAACGGTGATTTTACCGATGCGTTCCGGTTTGAAATACACTTTCCACGCATTGGCCCAGTCTTCCTCCTGCACCGGTTTATAGGTCACGCGGGTTGGAGGCATATCCAGACGGGTTTCGATTTCATTTAATTCAATGATAATCTGCTCCACTTTATTCAGCATGTTTTCATCTTCCGGCAGATAGGATTTAATAATAACGTCTTTGCGGCTCATCAGTTCCTCGGTAAATTCATGCGCATCCCACAGCCCGCTGTTGGCATAATCGCTGATTGCCTGCGGGTCTTCAATCATAACCCCGCCGGTCCCCATTTCCGCCAGCATATTGGATAACGCTTCTACCGCATCACGGTCTTTTACTTCCATTTTTATTTCAATATAGTTCATATTCTTAACTCCTTTATCATCAGAATGATTGGCTTAAACATTTACTTCTAGTTTATTATTATAGCAGAACCACGACTTATGCACAATGATATGTAAACGCAATCCTGCGATCGAGTAGGAGGCTGACCATTATTTGACCAGCCGACCTCTCACACCACCGTACGTACGGTTCTCGTATACGGCGGTTCGACAGGTTTACACTTTAACAGATTTATAATGAGAACTGAAAAATAAATATCCTGCCTGTTCCAACCGCCTGTTGGATAATACGGCATGCAGATTAGGGCTATCGGATATCCTCCAGCAGCCCTTTCTGCTTCCCGCTATCTTCTTCGCTTCATCATGGTTTAATCCCAGTTTCACCAGATTTCTATATCTGGTCTTTCCTGTCTTCCACTTCTTCCAGATATTCATCCGAATTCGCCTTCTCATCCATTGGTCGGTTTCTTTTAACACATTCTTCATTTCCGCCAGCTTAAAGTAGTTCACCCAGCCTGTTATATAGCTTCTTAACTCATCTTTCTGTTTCTCATAGCTTCTGATTCTCTTCCGGTCTGTTAATTCCCTGACCTTCTCCTTCATCTTTGCTATGCTTTTCTTATGCACCCTTAACTGATACCCTTTGCTGTCTTTGTAAAAGCCATATCCCAGAAACTTTATTCTGTTCGCATGCGATACTTTACTTTTCTCTCTGTTTACTTTCAGATACAGTTTCTTCTCAATATACGGTATGATATGCTCCATTGTCTGCTCGGCTCCTGCCTTGCTTCTGCACAGTATCACAATATCGTCCGCATATCTTACAAACCAGTGCCCTCTCCTTGTCAGTTCCTTATCCAGCTCATGCAGCATGATATTTCCTAACAATGGACTTAACGGCCCTCCCTGCGGTACTCCCTCTTTTGTTTCTTCGTACTTCCTGCCCTGTACCGCTCCGGCTCTCAGATATTTATGAATGAGCGATATCACTCTTCCGTCTTTCACTTCTTCCCCTAACAGCTGTATCATTTTACTTTGATTCACCGTGTCGAAGAATTTCTCTAAGTCCAGTTCCACTGCCCATACATATCCTGCGTTCATTAGCATCCGGCAGGTTTTCAATGCTTCATGGGCACTTTTTCCCGGTCGGAATCCATAGCTTGTTTCCAGAAACTTTCCTTCATAGATTGGGCTTATTACCTGGGCAATTGCCTGTTGAATGACTCTGTCTGCCGCGGTTGGGATTCCCAGCATTCTCTTCTTTCCGTTCTCTTTTGGTATTTCTACCCTTCTGACTGGCGATGGCTTATACTTCCCTGCCAGTATGGATTCCCGAAGTTCCTCTCTATTCTCTCTGAGATATCCGTATAATTCTTCTACTTTCATCCCGTCAATTCCGCCCGCTCCTCTGTTCCGCTTTACCTTCCGGTATGCGCGGTTTAAGTTCTCCGGGCTTATGATTTCCTCCAGTAATCTTCTTTCTTCTCTGCTTGTGCTGTTGAGGTTGTTTTCGGTCATCCTCTGTTCAGTAAGCGCTTCCTCATATTCTTCCTGTTCCGCAGTATCCTTTTGTGGACAGCCATTGCCACAGCAGTGTTTTGTGCTTTCTTTTGTCCTGACTTCGGTAACTTTCATTGACTCTCAACTCCTGTCGTTCAGTCCTTCCTGCATTTTTTTTTGCAGTACTATGACCTCTGCTGACTTCTCACGGTAAATCTTGTTTCAACCATGGCTCGTAAAAAACTCCCCATGTCCGTGAGACCTCCCCGGGTAAGTGCGTATTCTTTCTCTCCATCTATCTGCCATATCTACCTTATGCAGTTCCGGGCAGCTTTTGGACTTCTGCTTGTGTGGCAGCATTATCCCTGCATACGGCCTCTTATATGATTTCTGTTCGTCAGACCGGAGATTTGCTAGCCTCTTCCTTCAGATTCCAC
>JAFYPD010000056.1 GCA_017547685.1 Peptococcaceae bacterium | reverse complement strand
GCACAAAAACAGTACCCTTGTTAAAGTGCGCAAAAAAACCAGAAAGAATCATGAAAGCAAAAGATTCTTTCTGGTTTTTTGTACATAGAGAGCGAGGCATCGCAAAAATCATCTAATCTGATGATTTTTGCAACAGCCCCTATTCAGCAAAGTTTGTAAAGCAATCAGATTCAAAAGATTAATATTCTTTCGGCATATTATTCAGCTGTGCCTGGCTGAATACAGGACCGTCTAAGCAAACATAGCAGGAGCCGATGTTACAGCGGCCGCATTTACCAATACCGCATTTCATACGCAGTTCCAGTGTGGTGATGATATCTTCGTCCGGCAGACCCATCTGAGACAGGATTGGCAGAGTCAGTTTAATCAGAATCGGAGGACCACATACGGCAGCAATCTGTGCGTTTGGTGCGATTTCTTTTACAAAGTCAGGTACGAACCCTACATGGCCATCCCAGCCTTCCTGCGGACGGTCGATGGTTACATGCACTTCGGTGTTCGGAACTTTCGGCCAGTTTTCGAACAGGTCTTCTTTGAAGCACAGGTCTTCCTTACTGCGGCCACCATAGATAATGGTCAGTTTTCCGAAGTCTTCTCTGTTTCTCATGCAGTACAGAATCAGGCTTCTTACCGGAGCCAGACCGATACCGCCGGCAACGAATACGATGTCTTTGCCTTTGAACTGTTCAATCGGAAAACCGTTCCCGTAAGGCCCGCGGATACCAACTTCCTGGCCTTCTTCCATTGCGTGCAGAACGCTTGTCAATACACCATCGTTGTATTTTTTGATGGACATATCAATGTAATCTTCCCCATAGTTGGTAACGGAGAACATTGCTTCCCCTACTGCCGGCATGGAGTACATCCCCAGCTGACCAGGCATTGGAGTGAATGGTCTTTCCCCTTCCGGAGTAGAAATACGGAAGGTTTTTACGTCTGGTGTTTCGTCCAGAATTTCTTTCACAATGCCGACTTTTGGAACTAAGTTATTAATTCTCTTAACGTCACTTGCAGAAGCTACTTTCACAAAAAACCCTCCTTCTTAGCCGATTACCTGTTTAATGAATTTTGTGATATCCAGATTCACTGGACATTTTGCTACGCAGCGGCCGCAGCCAATGCACAGGAACATGTTGTGTTTTTCGTTGAAGTACTGCAGTTTATGCAGGAAACGGTTACGCACACGTTCTTTTTTCCCCTGACGCGGCTGATGACCACCGGCCATTAAGGTATATTCACTAAACATGCAGCTGTCCCAGGTACGCATTTTCATACCAACTTCACCGCGGATTTTGTTGTTGATATCGAAGCAGTGACAGGTTGGACAGATATAGCTGCAGGTACCGCAGTTTAAGCATTTGAACTGATATTCATCCCAGATTGGGTCTTCAAACATACCGGCCAGTTTTTCAGGCAGACCAGACGGGTCGAATTTGATGCTCTGTGGTTTCAGTTCCGGCAGTTTGTCTGCAGCTTCCCCTAAACCGCTCACTGCATCCAGGCAGGCTTTCCCTTTATCGGAGATTGCAACAAACCCGAAGGTATCACCTAAATCATATACCTGAACATCTGCTACGCTTGCTTCCGCATGAGCACGGTCAACGCCCATGGATTCGCAGAAACAGGTTGCTTTTGGATTGTTGCAGGCCAGAGAAAACACGATGGTGTTATCTCTTTTGTCTTTGTACTGCGGGTCTACAAATCTTTCATCCAGGAATACTTTGTCCAGGCACTGAATTGCTTTTGTATCACAGTGACGAACACCGAATACTACCTGCTGTTTATCCATCGCCGGCATTTCTTCAATTGCCAGTTTTTTGCCCTGTGCACGGAATTTGTACATCGCTTCGGACTGTGGCAGATAAACAGTTTTTGGAGATACGGTTACGTTTTCATCCAGATATAATCTGGAAACGCCTTCCTGTACCTGACTGTATGGTGCAAACTGGGTCAGGCCATTGTAATCAACCGGTACCAGAACACTGTAGTTCTGTGCCAGCTGTGTTAAAAATCCATCTAATTTTGCTTTTTCAACAGTTTTCACAATAACCGCCTCCTTTTACATAAATTCTTCAGGGTCAGATACCTGATAGCTGTTCAGCGGTGTTGGCCCTTCAGTTACCAGACCTGCTTCGTAATTACCGAACAGAGAATCGATGTCTTTCACGAATTTTTTGTTCATCAGCATGATAGGAATGTCGGACGGACATACCGCTTCACACTGACCGCATTCGATACAGCGGCCGGCAACATGGAATGCTCTGGTAACACCGTAGAACTGGTTTTCGGAAGCGTTTACATCTTTACTGCACCAGCCGGATGCACTCTGATCAAAGATACAGTTTGTACAGTTACATGCTGGACAGATGTTGCGACATGCATAACAGCGAATGCATTTGCTGTACTGTTCTTTCCAGAACGCAGCTTTTGCATCTGCATCCATTGCCTCGATGGCTTCTACATCGGAGAAATCTTTCGCAGTGCACCACGGTGTTACATCTGTACCGATTTTACGGTCAAATGTAACAGGGTTTGGATAACGGCATTCTTTGCATGCTTTTGCCATTGGCACTTCTGCGCCTTCCGGCAGTCTTGCAGCGTCTTTCGGGTTTTTCATGCCGGAGCATGGTACACCAATCACAATGCTTTTTTCAGGGCTGATACGCTTGTCATGTACCAGACGGTTGTATGCTCTGGTATCACAGCCTTTTGCAAAGATAGCAACTTTATCATCGCTGTAGATAAAGTCGATTAAATAGGTGCTCAGGTTTGGCAGACAGTATTCGTCCCAGATTAATTTATCCACGTCAGCAGCGGAACGAATCATAACAGGCGTAGAGTTGTAAGGCATGGTACATTTTTCCCAGCCCAGAACAACAGTAGCTTCACCAGATTCCAGCAGTTCTTTTGCAACAGCTCTCATTTCATTCTGGATGTTACTCATTTGTTTCCACCGCCTTTACTTCAATCTTCGCATCGTCACGAAATTTATCGTTCGGACCGATTGCTTTTACTTCGTTGATCATTTCCGTAACGACCTGCTGGAATTTCGGACCTTCTGCACCGGAAATCCATCTGGTATGGAACCGGCGGGAATCGATGCCCATGTAATCCATCATACGGGTAATTAACAGGAAACGACGTCTGGTATAGTAGTTACCGGTTGTATAGTGGCAGTCGCCAGGGTGGCAGCCTGCTACCAGTACACCGTCAATTCCTCTCTGGAATGCGCGCATAACAAACTGCGGGTTTACACGGCAGGAGCATGGCACACGCAGTACGCGAACATTTGGCGGATACTGCAGACGGCTGGTGCCAGCCAGGTCAGCACCTGCATACGTACACCAGTTACATGCGAAAACCAGAATTTTTGGTTCAAAATTTTCTACTGAATTGTTTGACATAATGCATCCACCTCCGCTAAGATCTGAGCGTTTGTAAAGTGTTTCAGGTTTGCAGAACCGGAACGGCAAGTAACGGTACAAGCACCGCAACCCTGACACAGACTGCTGTTAACATTTGCAACCTGACGT